>JASGMZ010000203.1 GCA_030156305.1 Bacteroidales bacterium
AATCAAACCATAACAGGCCTGTTATATCTTTTAAAATTATATCTTTGAATCCTATGGAATGTTTACATCAATATTTTTTTCATAACAGGGAAATAAAATCCTGTGCTGAATTTAACGAATCGGTTGTAGATACCGGATTATCGGTATATGAAATAATACGAGTTGAGCAGGGAGTTCCACTTTTTATCGCCGACCACTTAGAGAGGCTTTTTACCTCTATCGGGATATTAAATCTAAACATTACAACCACAAAAAATGAATTACAGAATGATATCAAATCATTAATTAAAAAGAACAATGTAAACACCGGAAAAATAAAATTGATTATTCATTTTGACAAAAATGAACAAGATTTATTTATTTATTTCACCCCGTATTATTTCCCGTCCGACAAAGAATATAAAACAGGCGTATCGGTAGGTTTATGCAAGGCCATACGAACCAATCCTAATGCGAAAGTACTTAATATAAACGCCCGCAAGAAAGCGAACAACGTAATTGCGGAAGCAAAAGTTTTTGAAGTAATTCTTATGGATAATAATGGCTTTATTACCGAAGGCAGCCGGTCGAATGTTTTTTTTATAAAAGAAAATACCATTTTCACCCCCTTTTCAGCAAATGTATTGCAAGGTATTACCCGCAAAAATATTTTTCGTATCTGCAAAAATAACAATATCAAACTCATCGAACGAGATATCCAGCAATCAGCAATTAAAAACTACGAAGCTGCTTTTTTATCAGGCACATCGCTTAAAGTTTTACCTATAAAAAATATCGAGAACACATCCTTTCGTCCATCCCATAAAACCCTAAAAAAACTGATGTCTCTTTATAATCAACTCATTAAAAATTACATTAAAGAAAACAAATCATCCTAACCAGTTAATTACATTTTTGGTTTCGATAAAAGGATTCACTTTTCCAAATAAAAAATCGGTATCTCTTCCGGGTTTATTATAACACATCATGGGATGCATTGATTCAATTTTATGGTTTATCTCCATTCCATTGGTTATACTTTTGGCATTATTTCCCCAAATAAACCAAATAAAGCCATCATTTTTTTGATGAATATAACGCAGCAGCTTTTGTGTAAACGGATACCAAAGCTGCTCATGGCTGTTGGGTTTTCCTGTTTCACAGGTAAAGGATGTATTTAATAATAACACACCCTGTTTTTCCCACTGTTTAAATAACTTATGGGGTGGCTTTAAATGAAATGTATGTTCCGGTTTTTCTATTATTTCGTTATACTTAAGATATTGATGGTGATAGGCATAATAAATTGAACGAATAATATTTTTTAAGGAGATGTTGTTAAAAGTATCGTGCCATGACCTTAAGGTTCCCACTTCAAAAGCCCTACCGGTAGCAACACCTTTTTGCGGATATGGATCCTGGCCAAGGATAACTATTTTTACTTTATTGAGCGGAAGGGTAAAAAAATGAAAAACCCGATTGGTTGCAGGAGTATAGTCCTCTCCCTTTTGTATAATCTGTTTTTCGATAGAACGAATCAGTTTAAGGTTTTGTGGAGTTAAAAAATCAATCCACGTGCTATCGATTGTTTGTAATGAATCTAAAAATACCGAATCGTACTTTACTACGTTCATTTATTTTTTAATTGAAAAATATATTTGCAGAAAAATTAATTTTCAGAAGGGCCTTTAAACATCTTCCACATCGATTGTTCTTTTTTAAACTCGTAAAAAGAATCTTTAAACTCTCTCATTCGTTTTCCCGACCATATCCCTGTAGCATATTGTTTAAACAATACTTCATCCTGGCGAAGGATATATAAAACCGGAAAACCAACATGATAATTGATTTCGACATCAATATCGGATATGTACTCTTTAAATTGTTGATTCAATTTACCCTTTTTTAAAATCTTTATATACACATCGTTATTAATTGCAATAAATTCGCCCAAATGATATCGGCTATATCTTAATATAAAAATATCTCGTATAGATAATATTAAAAGGATGAGGATTAAATATATTGCCTCTTTCCAGGAATAAGGGGGTATAACGAGATAAAGTATAACGATTAAATCGGGTAGGTAGAGATAAAAATTTCTTTTCATAAACAGAAATACTCTACCGAGGTAGTCATTGTCAGGATATTTTGAAAAATAATTTAATTGCATAATTTTATTCGTCTAGCCAGGGATCGTTATGCAAATTTGTTGCTGCATAAATATCTGATCCTTGATATTTAATAATATTTGTTATCATTTCAATTTTTGCTTTCACCTCATCCGAATGTTTAGGGTGATACTTTAATGATTGATTATAATCGTTTAATGCATCGGTATATTTCTGGAGCTTATAAAACAAATCTGCCCGTTTAACGAATATCTCTCCATTTTGAGGATATTGATTAAGTAATTTATTTAATTGTTCTATTGCTTCGGTATATTTATTTTCTTCGATGAATTGATCTACTAACTTAAAAAGATTTTCCATAATAAACAAACCTTATTAATTACCTAAAATCCGCATATCTTTTAAGAGTTTCACAATGTACCACAAAGTTTTATCACAAAGTTACACCAAGTTAGGTAAGATTCTACTTAATAAAATCCTGCTTGCCAGTTTACCAGCCGTGGCTGGCAGGCAAGTTTGTGTTATACTTTGAGTGACTTAGTGTTACAAATAAAAACTTAACTAACTTACGAATATTAGGAATTAACAAAAATAATCGAAAACATGGAAAAAGAGAAAGATTAACCGGAAATATATTTTAGCTTTTTTGCCATCTGAATGATTTCTTTTTCATCAGCGGCATTTAGCTTTAACATTATATTGGCCATAAATGTTTCAAACGTTTTAGCATTAATATTTAAAAATTCCGATATTTTTATTTTGGTTAAATTTTTGGCATAAAAGTCCATGATTTTCTTTTCGTAGCTATTGAGCGAATTGAGTTTATTTTCCAGGGTTACTTCCTTTTTTTCGGCAACATTAAATCCGTATTTTGATTTAAATTGAGGGCAGTAATAATTATTTCCTTCATAAACATTATAAACAGCATTTGTCAATTCGTTTATTTTAGAATTTTTGGCCACAAAGCCTTTCGCTCCGTGCTTAATCATTTGTTCAATAAACCAGTTTTCCAGATACATGGTAAACACAATAACCTTAATGGCAGGATACTTTTTTCGTAATTGCCCGGTAAGTTCAATACCATCCATCCCCGGCATCGAAATATCGGTTATTACAATATCAACTTTTTTAGACTCAAGAATTTGCAGAACCTCCATTCCATTTTTAGCCGTACCCACAATTTCAATATCCGATTTATTTTTAAAGAGCGTTACCAACCCAAAAAGAGAAACATCATGATCCTCTGCAATGATAATTCTAATTTTATGATTGGATGATTTTGATGGTTTCCTTATAACTAACGGAATATAAATATTTACAATGGTACCGATTCCTTCTGAATAATCTAATTCTATTTTCCCTTTAACATCTTTCAACATTTTAGACATTTCTTTTTTATCATTAAAAATTGAAAAGTCTTTAGCCTCTGAATTTGGTAGTTCGAGTAAGATATTTAAATAATCTTTATGTCGTAATATACTTAAATACAACGACAACTTTTGATCAAAATCAGAAAGTGAGGTTAAAATATCCTCTAAAAATTGACCAACAGTTTTTGTAATGTGCTGATTAATTTCATACCATTCTCCGTTAGGATAAAAAGAAGTTACAATTTCAAAATCAAAATGATTGGTTATTTGTTGCACCATATTCTTCATGTCCGTAGGTGCATTTAAAACTTCTTTTGCTGAATCATCAGGTGTATGATAATCCACATTGGCATCTTCCAACAGGTTGCTATCATTGTTAAATTTTCCGGTTAGCTGATTATATCTTGTGTTATTATTATTCTTTTTCAACCACCAATTATGCAAAAATTTAGTTACCAGAAATACAGCAAAGGTGATTAAAATAAAAAGGGTAATATAAATAAGATATCGAGTTAAATAGCCCATATTTTTAAAATAATTAATGAAATACAATTTTACCCCTGCCTGATACGCAATGATATCGGGATCATTTCTCAATCGTTTTACGGTAAAATTCGATTTGTCATGGTTTGTAACAGGCAGCTTACCAATTTTTTTATAATCCGGCGAGAAGATATACAACGAACTATCTGCGGTAAAAAATAATTTTTTGGAAGAATCTAAACCAATTTGCTGAGCACCTAAAAATTGTAATGCATTTTTACGTGTTAAGCGCTTTTTTCTATCAATTTTTAGATCAGCATTTATTTCCAATATATGTTTCCCGGAGAATAACGTAAAATACTCCTCAGAAAGCTCACTATCCAATGCAACCAAATGAGTTTCCCAATCCAGTTGTTGCTCAGCAATGCAACGTCCATTTACATCAAATAAGAATAATGAATGAGAAACGGTATTATTTTCGGTTCTGCTGTTTAAAGCAATAATATATTTATCCTTTGTCGTCTGTAAAACATCTAAAAATAATCTAAGGGGAGCCTCGTCAAAGGTATAGGGTTTAAAAAAATATTCTAATTGATGATTAAAAACCCATAATTGAGCCAACGACTTACTTAATCTATTCTCTTTGGTTTTGGCAGAAATCAATATTTCTTTGGTACCATCGCCATTTATATCATTAAGCACTATAGGATTGCTAATTTGAGCCCTTAAATTGTCTGAGTGAAATAAATTATCATTGGCAATATCATAACCAAAAATCTTATCCGTCAACGCTGGATGTTCAAAGGATAACGCAAAATAAAATACTTTCTCCGGGTTTGAATGAATACTTAACAACCCAATGGGTAAAATCCGATAATCTGAATTTTTATTCCGTAAAGTTGTAATAAAACGTCGTTTAACAAGAAAACGTTTATCATCCTTCGGATTAATAATATAAATAAAAACAGAATCCTGATGTTGAGTAAATAAAAAAATCTCTTTTATTCCATTCTGATTAAAATCACCAAAGAATAACCTGCTATTTTTTGCGGGGGAATCAAAAAAATTCCAATAAGCAAGCAACGAGCTGTCTGAATGGTATATTGACAAGGTAGGATTAAAAAAAACGTCAGAATCATAATAGCTTATAGTTTCGCTATTGCCATCATCATCAATATCGCAGAAATAAATTTCATCTCCAGGATTCAAATCGGACGTATAGCTAATTTCAAAATGTTGAACAGGAAAAATGCGAGCAAAAGCAAAAATAGCGGCCGCACTTAACACAAAACCTATGAATAAAGGATGATTGAAATATTTATACCACTTCACAATTCTTCTATGCTTACTTTTTTAGATTTTAAAAACGGATATCGAATTTACTACTAATTATTGAATTATAAAATTTTTTCGTCAAAATAGATATTTAGTGCATCTTAGAAAACGCCAGTTTTTTTAGTGGCGTAATAAAAAACGTCAAGAACAAGGCTTGCGAAGAATTGGCAGCCAGGAGTTTACTGAC
>JASGMZ010000204.1 GCA_030156305.1 Bacteroidales bacterium
GTTGTAAAATCGTTAAATAGCTATGGCTATTCGCCTCATTTACGCCTTGAAAAAGAACAAAATTACTTCGCCACTTCTGTATACTTTATTGCCTTACAAGCCCTAAAAAGAGGCTGTCCAAAAAGCAGTCATTCCGAACAAAGTGAAGGAATCTTTAAATTTCAAGGGTCTGATAATAAAAAGATTACTTCTTCGTTCCTCATCGCAATGACCTTGACTTTCTTCTTTCTGGACAGCTTCTTTGCTTTATCACTTTCGTATATAATCAAAAGCCTTATCTATAGAATCTTTTACCCTGGTTAAACCTTCTTCAATCCCATCTTTCATTTTCTGCCAGTTCCCGTCCTGTGATTTTTTCATGTCATCAAACTTTTCTTCTAATGATTGCTTATATTTTTTAATCTGCTCTACTTGCTCATTAATCTTCACCTTTAAATCTTCGTTGGCATGTTTAGCTTTTTCTTCCAGTTCATCGATTTTTTTTGTAGCATCCTGGATCCACAACTCTGCTTTTTCGTAAAATACTTGTTTATCATTATTTACTTCAGCTAAAAATTGTTCAAATTCCATTACCAATGAGTCCCAATTATCCTGGCCGGCATTTTTTAATTGAGCAAATTTTTGCTCCAGTTCTTCTCGTTGTTTTTTTAACGAATCAAGCCTTTCATCTACTTCCTTTATGCTTTTTTTAGCATTTAACTTTGTTTCCAATGCCTTAGCCTCCATCTCATAAATTTTGGATAGTAGCTGTTTTACTATTATTTCAGCTCTTATTTCATAATCTTTTCTTTCTTGTTCTTTGTTCTCTTTCATATCCTTTATTTTTTGGTTATTGTTATTGACGCAATTATAATACTAAATTTTTGCCAGAAAATCAAGTTTTACACGATAAATTTGTTTTACGATTTGTTTTTCCATTATTTTAAAAAATCAAAAAATGATGATGATGATTTTCAAAAATCAAACGGGCCGTAATATAGATAACACTAAACCTAAAGCAATTGTTTCTCTGGTACCCTCCATTACAGAATTATTATTCGATTTAGGATTAAACAAAGAAGTAGCTGCAATTACCAATTTTTGTATTTATCCTGAAAAAGAAGTAACACAAAAACCAAAAATCGGAGGCCCTAAAAACATAGATATTCAAAAAATTTTAGCACTAAATCCGGATTTAATCATCGCCTCGAAAGAGGAAAACAATAAACAACAAGTTGAATCCCTCATGAATCATTGTAAAGTTTATGTGAGTGATGTTAAAAATATTACTGATGCGCTTACTTTAATTCAGGATATAGGTATTATTACTCACCAAAAAGAAAATGCAGATAATCTTATAAAAAATATTAAAAATCAATTTAGCGAGTTACATATCCCTGCAACGAAAAGAAAAAGAGTAGCATACTTAATTTGGAAAAATCCTTACATGACAATTAATAATGATACATTTATTCATCACATGCTTTTATCAGGTGGTTTCGACAATGTTTTTGCAGATAAAAAAAACCGGTATCCCGAAATAACGATACAAGAAATACAAACACATAATCCGGATTATATATTTCTATCATCCGAACCCTATTCGTTTAAAGATGTGCATGTTCATCAATTTAATGAAATTTTTCCTAACACAATTATTAAACGTGTTGATGGTAAAATATTTTCATGGTATGGTTCACATTTAATAAAAGCACCTGATTATTTCAAACATTTGTTATAAGTTTGTTGCATATTTGATAAATTAAAACGATAATGATTACTAAAAATAAAAATAATGAATAAAATAGCCGTTTTCCCGGGATCGTTTGATCCATTTACTGTTGGCCATGAATCTATTGTTAACCGAGCTTCGAAACTTTTCGATAAAATATATATTGCCATTGGCTATAATGCTCAAAAAGATGCCTTATTTTCATTAGATGATAGGATTAAATTCATAAACCAGGTTTTCGACGACAATCCTGCCATAGAAGTCACTCACTTTGAAGGCCTTACAATTGACTTATGTAAAAAACTCAATGCTAACTATATTTTACGTGGGCTACGTACATCGGCTGATTTTGAATATGAACGAGCCATTGCACAAGTAAACAAAGCAATGTATCATGGAATTGATACGGTGTTTTTTCTTACCATGCCCGAACATACCCCGATTAATTCATCTATTGTTCGCGATATTTTGCGCCATGGAGGCGATGCAAGCAGGTTTATTCCCGCTAAAATGAATATTAAAAATCCTATTAAAAATAAATAAAATGTGGGTTAAGTTTATTTCTCTGATTTTCATTATTGTTCCTTTGTTTACACAAGGTAAACAGGTTGTGTTAAAAGGGAATATTGCCGGATACCCGGAAAAAGAAATTTCTTTTTTTACCTACGATGATCAAATTACCTATACGGAAAAGAAACTTTGCTCAACGGTTGTCGACGAAAACGGAGAATTTACCTGCACTTTTGACATAAAACAAACTACGTATGTTTTTTTGCACTTTGGCATTTACGAAGCATATGTTTTTGTAGAACCGGGGAAAGAATATGAACTATTATTTCCCGAGATACAGGAAAAAAAACTTATTGATGAGTTAAATCCATATTTTGAACCTGTATTATATCATCTTGGAATCGAAGAAACATCGGAAAATGAACTAAATTATCAATTAGCCTTTTTCGATGAAGTTTACAGCAAAATGATTAATGAAAATGCTTATTTAATCTATTCCAAATCAAACAAATTGGATGTTAACCAGGAGTTAAGTAAAGTAGATTCATTATTTACCGATTTTCATCATCCTTTTTTTAATGATTTCAAAACATACCGATTTGCCTCTTTCAGACATCTTTCATACCAGGAAAAATCAAAAAGCATTTCGAATACCTATTATCTAAACAACAAAGTTCTTTATCATAATCCGGCGTACATGGAGCTATTTAATCAGGTTTATGATGAATATTTTCAATATTTTGGACGCACCCATTATGGCGAGAAGATTTATAAAGATATTGATGAACGAAAAAGTATCACTGCATTAAAAAACACCTTAGGCCAGGATTCTGTTTTAACCAATGATACACTTAAAGAACTGGTAATTTTAAAGTGTTTGCACGATGAATTTTACAATGATGATTTTTCGCGCAGCGCCATGTTGGTTGTTTTAGATTCTTTAGCAATGCAAACCAAAATCCCGGAACACCATAAAATAGCACAAAACATAAGATCCAAAGTAACCAAACTTATGGTTGGCTTTAGGCCTCCTGCTTTTAATTTATATACAAAAGATAGCAGTTTGGTTTCCCTCGATTCGTTTAAAGGTAAATATGTTTACCTCGGATTTTGTACTACCGTAAGTTATGCTTGCATTCAGGAATTTGATAAGTTAGAACGGCTCAACGAATTACACAAAGATTATTATGAAATTGTAATTATTTCCATGGACGAAAGCCTAACCCACATGAAAAGGTTTGTGGAAAAGAAAGGGTACAGCTATACTTTTCTCCATTATGGTAATCAACCCGAAGTATTTAAAGATTATGATATCAGGGCTTTCCCAACCTATTATTTTATCGATAAAGAAGGCAAACTTTCCATGTCGCCAGCTCCTGCACCCGACGAAAATTTAGAACAATATATTTTCCAAAAATTAAAGGAGGCTGGAGACCTCTAAAGCATCTTAGAGAGTAATTACTCCTCCCGATTGTAATACCTCAACAATCGACGGGAAAGTGTTACTGATTATTTTAGGAAGATCATTTTTTGTCATCCATTGCACTAAAGTAATCTCCTCTTCGGTCTGCGGTTTTAATTTCCCATTCCCACTATGAGCCATTTCATACCAGTACGTTTTTTTTAAAATATGTTGATTTCCTAAATTATAAGTGTGCCAGGTTATTACAAGCTGTTTTTTTATATGCAAGCCGGTAATTCCGCACTCCTCCTCTACTTCCCGTAAGGCTCCTTTTTCTGGTGGTTCAGGCTCTTCCAATTTCCCTTTAGGTAAATCCCACTTCCCTCTTCGAAAAATAGCTAAAAATCTTTTGTCCGGAGTTTTTACCAACCCTCCGGCGGCTTCAACGATAGTAAAAAGCGACATAAACTGATTGAAAACAAAATCTATATCAGGATGAATAATATACAGTATCTGAATATTTTCATTATTACTAAATCTATCTAAAACCTCCTTAAGCCGTGATTTATTTTCAAAAACATGCTTTATGCTATGTGCATTTTCTTCCAGAGGGTTAGCATCGTTAACAAAAAAAACGATTCTTTGATTATAAAAAACTTTATACATTTGCGGTATGGAATATTTAGAACAAAAAATTGCACTATCGTTATTGCAAATTAAGGCAATAAAATTGCAACCTGCAAATCCATTTACCTGGGCTTCGGGCTGGAAATCTCCAATTTACTGCGATAACCGAAAAACCTTATCATATCCGGAAATTAGAAATCTTCTTAAGGAGAGTTTTGCACAGGTGGTTACCAAAAAATTTGGCAAACCCGACTTTATTGCCGGAGTAGCAACCGGAGCTATTGCCATTGGAGCCCTGGTAGCCGATGCCTTAAACCTCCCTTTTGTGTATGTTCGCCCAAAACCTAAAGAGCATGGCTTAGAAAACCAAATTGAAGGAGAAATTCCTGAAGGAAAAAAAGTAGTCGTAATCGAGGACCTGGTTTCAACCGGAAAAAGTAGCCTTAAAGCGGTTGAGGCACTTCGTAACCAGAATATCAAAGTAACCGGAATAGTAGCTATTTTTACCTATGGTTTTAAAATAGCCGAAGACAATTTTAAAAAAGCAAATGTTCCATTAAAGACATTATCAAATTACAATCAACTAATACAAATTGCATTACAAACAGGATATATCAAAGAATCCGAATTAGAAACTCTAAACCAATGGAGAGAGAATCCTGAAGTGTGGGGTAAATAAAACTATGATAATTAAAAATTTAAAAAATGAGCAAGTATACCAGCAAAATTGGAAAAATAAATACACAGGATCAGTTAATTTTTGACTTTTTATCTGATTTCAGAAACTTAGAAAGCGTAATTCCTAAAGATAAAATTTCAGATTTCGAAGCAACTGAAGATCGGTGTAAATTCAAGATTGAAGGTATTGGCCAAGCCGGACTCAAAACCATTGAAAAAGAACCTAATAAATTAATTAAAATAACCAGCGACGGGAAAGCTCCTTTTGGATTCAGTTTTTGGATTCAGCTTAAACCTATTGATGAGGAAGTAGATACAACGGCTATTCGTTTAACGATTGATGCCCAACTCAATCCCATGATGAAAATGATGGTGGGGAAACACCTGCAAAAAGGAATCGATTCGTTGGTTGACTATATGATTATTTTTTTTAACGAAAAAGTAAAGAAAGAATAACCTGTTGGTTAAATTAAAAATTCAATTTCTTTAAATTCAAATTCTTTCGTCTCGTTCTCGGAGGTTAAAATTTGCAAATGCCCGTACTCGTTAACTCCGG
>JASGMZ010000205.1 GCA_030156305.1 Bacteroidales bacterium
CATCAATCGGCATTATACTGAAATACAGATCATTCAAGAATATCAAAATTAAAATAAATATATTTAATATTGCATGATTGAACGCAACTTGGTATAAAATTCTATATTATTAAAATACAGACATCAATGTTTCAGTGTATAAAAGATTATTACTTTTTTATTAATCAAGCTTTTGAAACGAACAGATATTAATTTTGTTAATAAAATGTTTATAACTCTAAAAAAATTGTTTACAATTCTTATTCCACGAAAAATAATAAATGTGATAAAATTGTATTTTTGAATTCCTGTTTTTTAAAAATCGGGCTAATTACAACTGTTAAATCAAAAAAACAAAATATATGGCAAAAGTTATTGCATTAGCAAACCAAAAAGGCGGAGTAGGTAAAACCACCTCTGCTATTAATTTGGCTGCCAGCTTAGCTATTTTAGAAAAAAAAGTATTAATTATTGATGCCGATCCACAAGCTAACGCTACATCAGGAATAGGGTTCGATATAAGGGCAATAAAAACAAGTATTTACGAATGCCTTATAGAAGATCAAGATCCGAAAAACATCATCCTTAATAGTGAAGTAGAACGACTGGATATTATTCCATCTCATATTGATTTGGTAGGTGCCGAGATAGAAATGCTTAATCAACCTAACCGGGAATATAAGCTAAAAGAAGTAGTTGAAAAAGTAAAAGATGATTACGATTACGTTTTAATTGATTGCTCTCCATCTCTTGGGTTAATTACTGTGAATGCACTTACAGCTTCCGATTCAGTGATCATTCCGGTACAATGCGAATATTTTGCTCTTGAAGGGTTAGGAAAATTACTTAATACCATAAAAATTATTCAAACCCGATTAAATAAAGAACTTGAGATTGAAGGATTCCTTTTAACCATGTACGATCCAAGGTTAAGGTTATCCAATCAGGTGGTGGATGAAGTTAAAAAACATTTCCAGGATATGGTTTTCGAAACCATTATTCAACGAAACATTAAGCTCAGTGAGTCACCAAGTTATGGTAAGCCAGTAATAATGTACGACGCAGCTTCCAAAGGAACTTTAAATTATTTAAATCTTGCAAAAGAGCTTTTACAAAATAACGATCAAACAAAGATGGCAAATGCCGACAAAATAATTGATTAAATGGTAACATTAAGATATAGAAGATGGCTAAACGAAATGCATTAGGAAGAGGATTAGGAGCATTAATTGATGATGCAGGGCAAGAAAGAACTGTAACGGCTGATGCCGTTAACGAAATTGATATTAATAAAATTGAAACCAACCCTTTTCAGCCAAGATCAAAATTTGATGAAGAGGCCTTGAATGAATTAGCTGACTCCATTCGCCAGCTTGGTATCATTCAACCCATTACAGTACGTAAAGTTGATGATTCAAAATTTCAGCTTATCACAGGGGAACGACGCTATAGAGCAGCTGAAATCGCCGGGTTAAAAAAAATTCCTGCATACGTTCGTTTTGCCGATGATCAGGCAATGCTTGAGATGGCTTTGGTAGAAAACATTCAACGCGAAGATCTTGATGCAATTGAAATTGCCATTAGCTACCAGCGGTTAATGGAGGAATGTAAACTAACCCAGGAAAGCATGAGCGACCGCGTAGGTAAAAAGCGTTCAACCATCTCCAATTATTTAAGATTATTAAAACTTCCGGCCGAAATACAGTTAGGGATTCGCGATAAACAAATATCTATGGGACACGCCCGTGCATTGGTTAATATCGAAGATCCCAAAACCCAGCTAAAAATTCATTATCAAATTATCGATGAAGGTTTATCCGTTCGCAAAACCGAAGAGCTAATCCGTGACATTAATACCCCGAAAAAAAATAACGCTAAAGAAAAAGTTAGATTACCGGAAGAGTACCAACAATTACAAAAGCATCTGAAAGATCATTTCAAGACGGATATAGACTTTAAGAGAAACAATAAAGGAAGCGGGAAAATCATCATTCCTTTTAAATCGGATGAAGATTTAGAAAGAATTATGGGAATTATTGATAAAATGAAATAATTTTGCACCCGGTAAACATTAAAAAATAAAAATAATATTTTGCTGGGAACAAATTTCAATAAGCCCATATATATCATTTTCATAACATTGGTTTTGATATGTATTGTTTTAAGCACTAAAGCTCAAAACCCTTCAGGTAACTCAGAAAAAAATATTAAACTTAACCCTGAAGAACAGGTTCATTCTCCACATAAAGCAACCATGTATTCAGCTGTTGTGCCCGGGTTAGGCCAGATTTATAACAAAAAATACTGGAAACTACCCATTATATATGGAGTAGCAGGTGTTTTTATTTATGCTTTCGATGTTAATAACAACCAATACAATAAATATAAAAATGCTTATGCCGAATTCGACACAGGAAAAATAACTGAATTTGAGGGATATACCAACAAAGATATAATTCTCCGGCTTAAAGATTATCATCTGCGTAACCGAGACTTAAATGTAATTGTTCTGGCAGGAGTTTATATGCTTAATATTATTGATGCTACCGTTGATGCACATTTATTTGATTATGATATAAGCGAAGATTTATCATTAAATATTCAACCATCGATGATGCGTAACATTAATCAACAAAATGCTTTAGGGCTTACCTGTCGGTTATCCTTTTAAATCAATCAGAAACAAATACTTACTCAAGTTAATCAAAAAATGTATCAGCAGTTACCATACCATAAACAATAAGTACAGAGTTTTTGGTTAACATTTTATAACAATTATTATTTCATTTTTTAATCTTTTGTTTGTTATTTTGCCCTCTTAGAAAATGTTAGTTTTCATCTAAAGCAGCAATCATGACAAAAAAAGCTATACTTTCAATTCTATTATCCTGTTCAATCATCTTTACTGCTTTTTCAAAAAACACTACACAAAATAATGACAGTCTGAAAACAGCATTAGATATACAAACCAATTTTGATCAAAATCTCGACAGCCTTTTAAACTTATGGTACTTACAAAAGGCCATCAAAACAGATTACTCAACCAATAAGGAACAAACAGACTCAATCATTCCCGAATTTCCCGATTCGGTTTATATTAAAAGATTACAAAGTATACCTTCGGTTATAGATCTTTCATACAATAAAATTGTACGAAACTACATTCATGTATATACTAAACAACGACGCGAGAGTGTTGAAGCTATGATAGGCCTTTCGGATTATTATTTTCCAAAAATCGAAGAAATTTTCGAGAGCTACGGATTGCCTACCGAATTAAAATATATGGCCATTATTGAGTCAGCATTAAACCCTCGTGCCGTTTCCCGTGTAGGAGCTACCGGTATGTGGCAATTTATGTATGCTACAGCCCGAATGTACGATTTAACGGTAAACTCATTTGTGGACGAAAGGCGTGATCCCATAAAATCAGCACATGCTGCAGCGCTTTTTATGAAAGATTTATATAGCATGTTTAATGATTGGACCTTGGTAATTGCAGCCTACAACTGCGGGCCGGGAAATGTAAATAAAGCGATCCGAAGAACCGGTGGAAGCAGAGACTTTTGGAAAATTTATTATTTCCTTCCCCGAGAAACACGCGGATATGTGCCTGCATTTATTGCCGCTGCCTACACCATGAATTTCTATCAAGAACATAACCTTAATCCAAAATATCCTGAAATTTCATTGGCTACGGATACCATTATAATCAATGATAACCTGCATTTAAAACAAGTATCAGAAGTTTTAGATATCCCACTCAAAGCATTGCGGGATTTAAATCCACAATACAAGCTGGATATTATTCCAGCTAAAGGAACAGAATTTGGGTTAACCCTTCCTATGGAATTTACCGGTAAATTTATCGATTTACAGGATTCAATTTTCGCTTATAAAGATTCAATATTTTTTAGTGCCGACAATACGATACGAAACCCGCAACGTTCTTACTATATACCACCTGCACCCACCAACCGCGACAAACTGGTTTATACGGTAAAATCTGGTGACAACCTGGGATTTATTGCTGAATGGTATAATGTCCGGGCCTCAGAAATTCGTTACTGGAACAATATCCGTGGCAACATGATACGAGTAGGGCAAAAATTAAATATCTATGTCCCCAAAGGTTCGGCATCCAAATATGCTGATATCAACAAACTCTCTTTTGCTGAAAAGCAACAAAGGATAGGTAAAAAAGTTTCTACACCTCAACAGGCCAGCAGCAAGACTACAAATGATAATTACGTCTATTACAAGGTTGGTTCAGGAGACACCATTTGGGAAATTGCTAAAAAATATCCGGGGGTAACCGAAACGGAAATTTTACAACTTAACAATATGGCCAGCGGAAAATCACTCAAAGCTGGCCAATATATTAAAATTAAACCCAAAAGTTAATATCTAAAATAAGCCACATATCAGCAACTTTAGATATAGTGGCTAACGGAATAAAATAAAGCAGAATGCTTGCTTAAACGTTTTCTAAAACAAGATGAACAACTACTATCGGTTTTTCCTTCTTCCGGTATTGGAAGTAGCCCAAAATGGCTTTAAATTAGCATCTCTAAGTTTATACTGATTATTTCCATAAGAGAAACTTTTTGCAACAAAATGATTTTCAGGTAAGCCCTCTGCATGATATACTTTCAGGCTTATCTCCATTCCGGGCACTAAATCTTCAACCATCTCAGAAACAAGGGCAGTTGGACCTAAATGAATATTTGCAACTTGCTCCTTATGATTAATTTTGTGCTTAATAAGCAAATGGGTACCCATTGCATACTTGCCAGTAGTCTCTGTACAAGGTTCATCAAGTACTTCAATCAAACTTCCGGATATTTCATTCACTTGAGTCTGGATACCTTCTTGCGCAATTCCAACATTATTCCCGACTCCTTTTTGAGCAAAACTAATCATTGTTAAATTCACTAAAACGAATGTAGCTAATAAAAATTTTTTCCAATTCATATCAATTTCTTTTTTAATTAATTATCATATATGCATATCTAAACATTTTCATGTTTATGACACTATAAATCTTAATTTATTACACAAAATAGAATTTTAAAAGCAGGCATTTTTCACACGAATATATTTTAGTTAATTAATTAGTATTGTGGAACATCCATGTTATATTCATTCCCTTTTGTGAACTTCAGTGCATGGATGTTTTATATTATTATTTCTTTGTTTTCTAGCATATTATTAACTGAATATTTCTTTACGCAGAGGACCGCCAAGATTAACAAAGTTTCGCTAAAAAATCTTTGCGGTTCTTTTACTCTCTTTGCGTAACTCAGCGTATTAATTATAAATTATTTACATAACGTCTGATACCATTCTTAGTTATATTCATTTTATTTTTGTGAACTTCAGTGCATGGATGTTTCATTTGATATTCGATATTCGATATTTGAAATTTATTAAACCTAAACACTTATATATATCCTAATATCCGTAAGTTAGTTAAGTTTTTATTTGTAACAC
>JASGMZ010000206.1 GCA_030156305.1 Bacteroidales bacterium
AAGAACAAGGCTTGCGAAGAATTGGCAGCCAGGAGTTTACTGACGTAAATGACTGGTTGCCAATGCGAGCGTAACGCAGTTATTGACGTTTTCTTATAGTCACTAAATAGTTTCAAATTTTAGGTTTACCTGCCGAAGGCATGGTTTCAAATTTCAAATTTCAAATCAATGAGTTTTAAATTACATCAGATTACTACCCGGGAATTACAAAACAAATTGGATGATCCATCATCAAAAATTATTGATGTGCGCCCGGTTGAGGCCTATAATGGATGGCAACTTAAAAACGAATTGCGTGGCGGGCATATCCAAAATGCCAAAAGTTTGCCTTTTAAATGGACAAATTATATCGACTGGATTGAGATGGTGCGTAAAAAACAGATCTTACCGGAACATGAGATCATTATTTACGGCTATAATCGTGACGAAATTGATAACGTTGCGCAACGGTTTTTAAAATCCGGATACAATAAGGTGTTTGTCTATTATGATTTTATTGATGAATGGTCCGCAAATGAAAAGCTGCCCCTGCAAAAGCTGGAACGTTTTAAAAATCTGGTTTCATCTGAATGGGTCAATGAGCTTATTTCGGGCGGGAAACCCAAACATTATGATAATAACAAATTTATTATTATCCATTCGCATTACCGAAATCGCGATGCTTACTTAAGCGGGCATATTCCCGGTGCTATTGATATGGATACCCTGGCACTCGAAGCTCCTGAAACATGGAACAGGCGTTCGCCCGAAGCGTTAAAAGAAGCACTGGAAAAACATGGCATTACAGCCGATACTACTGTTGTGTTATACGGAAAATTTATGTTTCCTGATAATGCCGATGAATTTCCCGGAAGTGCTGCCGGCGATATTGGAGCCATTCGCAATGCTTTTATCATGATGTATGCGGGCGTTAAAGATGTACGTATTTTAAATGGTGGTTTCCAATCGTGGCAAGATGGCGGATTCGAAGTTTCTTATACCGACGAACCTAAAATTCCGGTTAAGGAGTTTGGTGTAAAAATTCCTGCTCATCCCGAACTGGCTGTTGATACGCCGGAAGCTAAAGAGATGCTGAAAGCCGACGATGCTGAACTGGTTTGCGTGCGTAGTTATCCCGAATATATCGGTGAAGTTAGCGGATACAATTACATCGAAGCAAAAGGAAGAATACCCGGAGCCATCTTTGCCGATTGCGGCTCGGATGCTTATCACATGGAAAACTACCGGAACTTCGACCACACCACACGCGAATTTCATGAAACGGCTGAAATATGGAAAAAACAGGGAATTACACCGGATAAGCATTTAGCTTTTTATTGCGGTACCGGCTGGCGCGGGAGCGAAGCATGGTTCAACGCATGGCTCATGGGATGGCCCAACATTTCGGTTTACGACGGTGGCTGGTTCGAGTGGAGTAACGACCCTGAAAATCCATACGAAACAGGAGTTCCTGTAAATCAGGAAGTAGAAATAAACAAGTAAAATCACTTATCCACTTTTAAGAAAATTATGGAACAACTCACAAAATTAAGCACCTTCGCTCAGGATACTATGAAAGGGTTGACTGCCAATCCGAAATATCTTTTACCAAAATATTTTTATGACGACAATGGAAGCCGGATTTTTCAGGATATCATGCAAATGCCTGAATATTACCTTACCGATTGCGAATTTGAGATATTCACTCAGTATAAATCAGAAATGAAGGATCTGTTTGTGAATGGAAATGCTCCATTCGAATTGGTTGAACTGGGTTCCGGCGATGGATTAAAAACAAAAATCCTTCTCGATCATTTTGTTGAGCATCAAGTCGATTTTCAATATGTGGCGGTTGATATTAGCCGGCAGGCCAATGAAAACCTGGATAAAAAGCTACAGGTTGAACTTCCGGAATTAAAAACCAAATTCAAAACCGGCGACTATTTTAAAATGATGAATGAGCTGAATCATGACTCCGATCATAACAAGGTATTTTTATTTCTGGGTTCTAATATTGGAAATTTCAGGGAGCATGAGTGCCACCAGTTTTTACGCCAGTTATCGGGTTTAATCCAACCAAATGATAAATTACTCATTGGTTTCGATCTTAAAAAACCAAAAGATATTATTCTCCAGGCGTATGACGATCCGCACGGACATACCCGTGCCTTTAACATGAATCACCTGGTGCGCATTAATAAAGAGCTGGATGCCAATTTTGATATTGAATCGTTTAGGCATGTTGCACACTACAATGAGGATTCTGGTGAAACAAAAAGTTTTCTGATATCTACCAAAGTGCAATCTGTTTATATCGGAGCATTGGAAAAGAATATCCATTTTCAAAAAGACGAAGCTATTTACATGGAGTTGTCACAAAAATTTGATCTGGAAACCATCCATCAACTTGCCCAAAAGTATGGTTTTAAAGTAGAAAAGAATTTTACAGATGGCCGTAATTATTTTGTGGATTCACTCTGGAGTAAAAGATAAAAACGTTATGAACAAAACCTGGCAATTACTCACCTTAAAATTCGATAAAGATAACCTTAATGCATTGATGCTACAATATCAGGCTGCACAGTATATAGCAATGACAGGAAGACATTTAATACCACAAAAACCTGACGACAGCAATACCAATATGCAGTATATTTTTGATAGAAATATGTTACTGGGAAACCTGATTGATGATAAATATAGCCTTGGGATGCACCTTATTGATTCTAACTTACATCTTGTTGATAAACAGTTAAATTCACTCACAACAATAGAAATCGTTGGCAAAACAAAAGAACAGGTTTTTTCGGAATTAAAGGAAGCACTTAACCAACAAGGCATTGATGTTAGCAAATTTTCGCAGCAGTTACATTACGATATTCCAGAGAACGGCTTGGATCATAATGGTTTGTTTTTAAAACCGAAAATTGATTATCTAAAAGAAAATACCTTGTACAGGCATAATGCCCAAATCATATTGGAAGACCTGGCATCTCAACTTAAAAATGCAGAACACGTGGGTGTTTGGCCACACCATTTTGATATGGGAACTTATGTTCCTTTGGCTTATGAGAAGGGTAATGTTTCAAAATCCTATGGCTTAGGCTGGGCTATTCCTGACAGGATGGTAAATGAGCCCTATTTTTATTTGAGTTTTTGGTCACAAAATAAACCAATTGATTTTAGTAAGTTACCAAAGCCTGATGCCGGCGAATGGATAAGAGAAGGTTGGAATGGCGGAGTTTTGCGGTTGTCGGATATACTCAAAGAAAAATCATCTCCTGCACAATTTGAGCTTGTAAAAGCTTTTTTCAGTTCTGGACTGGAAATTCTAAATAAAACGGGTATATAGCATTGAATAAATAAAAGCATTTATAAAAGTTAAGTTTCATCTTTATGAGTAAAAAAATAGATTGGTATAAAGTACTTGACAAGAAAAGCGATTTAGCCGAAAATCGTATAATTACTGTTAATGCAGGAAATAAACAGATTGCCCTATCGCATTTCGAAGGTAAAATCTGTGCCCTGGATAATCATTGCCCGCATCAGGGTGGCCCGCTGGGAGAAGGTAGTATTGAAAAAGGTATTTTACGTTGTCCGTGGCATGGCTGGGATTATCATCCCTGTACCGGCAAAGCTCCCGGTTTTGACGATGGTGTTAAACCTTACCCCGTTGAAGAACGTGAAGACGGCATTTATGTAGGTGTTGAAGAAAAAAAACCACACGAACCTACACTTTCAGATATTATGGTTGAAACCATGATAAACTGGGATGTGGATACGGTTTTTGGAATGGTGGGGAACTCCAACCTGGGTTTGGCTGATGCTTTTAAACGGCAGGATGAAAAGAAGAAGTTGAAATTTATAGGAATACGGCACGAGGGAGCAGGAGCTTTTGCTGCCAGTGCATATGGAAAATTAACTGGAAAACCAGCAGCTTGTTTTTCCATTGCAGGCCCCGGTGCCACTAACATGTTTACCGGATTGTGGGATGCAAAAGTGGATCGTGCACCCATTCTTGCGCTGACCGGTCAGGTGGCAACCCAGGTAGTAGGCACAGGTAATTTTCAGGAAGTTGATTTGGTGCGCGCTTTTCAAACCGTGGCCGAGTTCAATCATCGGGTACAGAAAGATAGCAGACATACCGAACTAATGGCTTTAGCCATAAAACATGCTTTGTTAAAAAGAGATGTATCGCACTTAACTTTTCCGGACGAAATTCAGGAGATCCCTGCCGGAGAAGAAAAAGCGCAAACACCCGAAGGGCGTATCAGCTCTCTAAAAATTGCTCCACCCAAAGAAAGCCTGGATAAAGCAGTTTCTCTAATTAAGAAATCATCCCGTCCGGTAATTATTGTGGGACACGGTGCCCGTTTTGATATGGAAGCTATTGTTCAATTTGCAGAACTGTTGCATGCACCTGTGTTAACTACTTTTAAGGGCAAAGGATTAATTTCTGATATGCATCCCCTGGCTGCCGGAGTGCTTGGAAGAAGCGGAACACCAATCGCTTCGCATTTTATGAACGAAAGTGATTTATTGATTGTTTTTGGCGCTTCTTTTAGCAACCATACAGGCATAACTCCCCAAAAACCTATTATCCAGGTTGATTTTGATCCCCTGGCATTAAGCAAATTTCATAAAATTGATGCTCCGGTTCTGGGTGAAATATCAGTTACCCTGGAGCAAATGTTCGAAGAACTTAAAGACCAAATAAAAACAAAAAACCAGGAAAAAGAAGTAGCAGAACGTTGGGAAATTTGGCGCACCGAAAAATCAAAACGTCTGCTCGAAGATCGTGGTAAAGGTATCAGCTCTATTGCTGTTTTTCATAACCTATCGCAACTGGCACCTGAAAATGCGGTGATATGTGTGGATGTTGGAAACAATGCCTATTCACTGGGAAGGTATTTTGAAAGTAAAAAGCAGAGTTTTTTAATGTCGGGTTATTTAGGTTCTATCGGTTTTGCCATGCCGGCGGCTCTTGGTGCATGGGCAGCAACCAAAGGCAAACGCCCGGTAATTGCCGTTGCCGGCGATGGTGGATTTGCTCAGTACATGGCCGAACTAACCACCTCGGTAAAGTACGGCATGAATATCAAAATGATTCTTCTAAATAACTCCGAACTGGGAAAAATTTCCAAAGAACAGCGTTCTGGTGAGTTCGATGTTTTTGCAACCGATCTGGTAAATCCCGATTTTGCACAATATGCCAACAGCTGTGGAGCTTTGGGTTTAAAAGTTACAGATAAAAACGAGCTGCACGACAAGATGAAACAAGTATTAGAATTTAAAGAAACAGCCCTACTTGAAATCATTACTGATGTTAACCTGGTGTAATAAGATAAGCAAATGTTATTTAGTGGCTATAAGAAAACGTCAATAACTGCGTTACGCTCGAATTGGCAATTAGTCATTTACGTCAGTAAACTCCTGGCTGCCAATTCTTCGCAAGCCTT
>JASGMZ010000207.1 GCA_030156305.1 Bacteroidales bacterium
CATTCAAGTGCTGAATTTGTCCTTGATTTTGTAAGAGTAATGCCTGGAGTTCCCAAAGCGGAAGTTAAATCTAGAATTATTCTTACTCCCGAACACGCTAAACGTTTTTTTAATGCATTAAAAGATAATTTAGAGAAATTTGAAAAGATGCATGGACCAATAAAAAATTCTGATGGTGGAGGCCCCTCAATGCCAATGAATTTTGGTGGGCCTACAGCTCAAGCATAAAATTTTTAAAACTAAAAACCATCTCTTTATTTTAAGAGATGGTTTTTTTGTTTATAATATTGGTGATAATAGCCTTACAATGGATTCTTGTAATCTTACTCGTAAAGGACGGCTTTCCCATTCTTCTAAGGTTATTTGTTCACTTTTTTCCAGATCTTTTAAAAATTGTTGTTTTATTTCATGGTTAAAATCTCGATCATAAACAATTGCATTAACTTCGAAATTATAGTCAAAGCTACGGTAATCCATATTGGCTGTGCCTATAATGCTCAAATTGTTATCAATAATCATGGTTTTGGCATGGACAAACCCCTTTTTATATCTGAATATTTTAACTCCCGAAGCTAAAAGATCGGAGTAATAAGTATTAGATGCTGAGTTCAGAAGCCATGAGTCAGATTCTCCGGGGACCAATAATCGAACGTCAACTCCACTCAATGCAGCTTGTTTTATGGCTGTAATTATTCCCTGACTGGGAATAAAATAAGGGGTAGTTATAAAACATTCTTTCTCGGCATCAACAATAGCTTTAAAATATGCTGTCATTACTGTTTCTCTCAGTAAATCAGGCCCACTTGAAATAATTTGAACCAGTTTTTTCGTATGATTATTTTTAAATTCCGGGAAAAAGGTAGAATCAAAAAATAGCGTTTGTCCTGATGAAAATTGCCAATCGAGTAAGAAAATATATTGTAAATAAAGAACAGCAGGCCCTTCAATTTTTAAATGAGTATCGCGCCAATAAAAAGATTTTTTTGTAGATAGATTGTTCGTGTATTTATCACCCAAATTTAAACCTCCAATAAAACCTGTTTTTCCGTCAATTACAACAATTTTTCTGTGATTTCTGTAATTAATACGGTTTGCCATATAAGGGAAATAGGTTTTATAAAAAGGATAAATTTCTATCCCAGCCTTTTTAAGTTCGTTGATACTTTTATTTTTTAAATGGCGCGAGCCAAAATCATCATATATAATCCTTATGGAAACTCCCTCGATGCGTTTTTTTATTAATATGGCCTTTAGCTGGTCAAAAATAATCCCATTTTCTATAATAAAATATTCAATGTGTATGTAGTCTTTCGCTTTTTCTAACGCACTGAAAAGTGCAGGAAATTTTTCTTCTCCGTTAATAAGTAATTTTAGTTCATTGTTTCCTGTAAGGCCAAAATAATTGTCATTTAATAACATTTTAGCCATAAGAAATTTATTGCCCAATATCTCGCGGTTTTCATTTATTAATTCCTCTGAATTGTTTTTAATCTGTTTTTTTAATTTCTGAATATATATCCTGTCTGAATCTTTTTTTGCCTCAAACATTTTTTTTCTTCGATAGTTCCTTCCCAGAAAAAAATAGATAATTAATCCTATAACAGGGATAACAAAGATAAGAAGTATAAGTGATGAAGCTCTTACAGGGTCTCTGTTGTCTAACAAAATAGTAATTGATACAAGAATGGAAAGGATAAGGATTATGAGAAAAAATACCTCGCTAAAAGTATTTATACTTGCAGGCGTGAGAGATATTGTATGCATCTATTTTGTTTTATGTTTCGAAGTTAAATTTATGCAAAATCCTTTTTTTCTCAAATATTAGCAGAATATTAATTATTCATTTTTTTTAAATTAATCTTTTAAAAACCTTCAAAGAGCTTTATCGGGTAGGGAATGAGAAAATTTATAGAATAAAGATTTTCCAGATTAAATAATAAATACCTGCTGCACTTAATACAATTAATCCTATCCAGGATAAAATCCTAAGCCAACGTTTTGGTTTATGCTCCTCAGCAACATTTTTACCCATTACTACTTTAAAATTCAGATATCCCAAAACCGGCGCGGTTAAAAATGATAATGTAGTGGCTAAATCAACCAGGAAACTCATCCCTTTTAAAAAGAATAGAAGTATAACAATCGTTCCGGAAAGTAAAATTAATAACCACATCCACGATAACCAGTTCCAGTTATCCGAATCATTCTTCTTTAATTTTGTGAATATAAGTTCCGTAGCAGGTTTTAAAACTCTTGGATATGCATCTAAACAGGTTAAAGTAGTACTCGACATGGTGGTTAATGCTGCAACAGCAATAAATATATAGGCCCAGCTTCCCAGATTAGTTGTAAACAGATGAATAAGCTGCCCGGCAAAAACAGTCCCGTTTTCAGAAAAAGTATTCCCTGTACCGTACATTACCAATGCTCCAAGCGATAAGAATCCTATGGATAATACAGCTGTACCAATATATCCTACGTTAAAATCAAATAAAGATTCTTTTACCGAAGGAATATGTTTGCCTTGCTTACTTTTGGCTACCGACCAAAACGAATGCCATACCGAAATATCTATAGCCGAAGGCATCCAGCCGGCAAAAGCAATAAGTAGAGCAATATCTCCAAAATTCCAGTTAAAAGTAGTAGCAAATTCAGGTTGAGGATTAAATCCTTTGGTTGAGGCAGAAATAACAGCCACGATAGTTGAAAATGCTAATAAAACAATGATAAATTTGATAATTTTATCTAAAAGGGAATACTTCCCAAAAGCTACAATTAAGCTTGCAGTGGTTAAAATTATTATAGCCCAGGTTACCGTATTAAATGAGTTGGGAAAAACAAAAGAAAATAACCCTGCGGTTACTGCGGTTATCGCTGCCTGTAAAGTAAACATAGTAGCAACTGTTAATAGCAGGTATAAAACCAAGGCCCATTTCCCTAATCGTTTGTAGCCGTGTAGTAAACTTTCGCCTGTTGCAGATGCATAGCGGGGGCCGTATTCAAAAAAAGGATATTTAAATAAATTGATGAGTAGAATAAGGCCTACTAACTGGAAACCATAAATAGCACCAGCGCGTGTTGATTGCACCAGATGCGATACACCAATGGCAGCACCTGCCCATAATAAGCCGGGTCCAAGTGATTTAATTGTATTTTTAAAGCTCATTTTGTGTTATAATTTGAAGTCGGACAAATTTAATAAGTTCAATGTTAAAAATAAATTTTTTGGATATTTTTAAACCGATTTGATTCTATTTGAATAATATATACATATTTTTATAATTATTCGTAAGTTTGGATTCTTGTTTTGTAAAACACTTATTTTTATATTTGCCCACTTGTTTAAAGAAAATGATTTTTAGGCTATCTTATAATCATTTTAAAATTATAAATGATAACAAATTAAAAATTAGGGATTTGTTATTTTGGGGTTGTTAATTTTTTCAAATGCAATAATTAAACGATAAATATTATCACTAAATTAAAATAAAACCATAAACAGATGAAAATTCTAGTTTGCTTAAGTAATGTTCCGGATACAACAACAAAAGCAAAATTTAATAATGATAATACAGCTTTTGATACTGCCGGAGTACAATGGATTATTAATCCCTGGGATGAACTTGCGTTAACCAGGGCAATACAACTCAAACAAAATGCTGCAAATTCAATTGAAAATATTACGGTAATTACTGTAGGTGGTAAAGAAGCTGAACCCACTATAAGGAAAGCCTTAGCCATTGGCGCTGATGATGCAGTGCGTATTGATACTGAAGCTAAAGATGCTTACTTTGTTGCTGCACAAATTGCCGAATATGTTAAAAATAATCCTTATGATATTATTTTTGCGGGAATTGAATCCAGTGATTATAACGGATCAGCAGTGGGAGGTATGTTAGCAGAATTTTTAGATATCCCTTCTGTATCAGCTGTTTCATCAGTTGATTTTGAAAATGGAGAAGTAAAAATTACCCGCGATATTGATGGTGGCAAAGAGCTGGTTACTACAAAACTGCCTTTAGTTGCAATAGTACAAAAAGGTATTGCTAAGGAACCTATGATTGCTGCTATGCGTGGTATTATGATGGCCCGGAAAAAACCCTTAAATGTTGTTCAACCTATTGATGTTGATGCTTTAACCGAATTTGTAGAATTCGAGTTGCCACAACCAAAACCTCCTTGTAAAATGGTTGAACCTGAAAATGTTAAAGAGTTGATAGATATGCTTCAAAACGAGGCCAAGGTTCTTTAATAAAATAAATAATTATTCATTAAGAATTTAATAAATTAAGATATGTCAGTATTAGTATTTACAGAAAATTGGGAGGGGAAATTTAAGAAGTTATCCTTCGAATTGGTTTCCTATGCAAGCAAAGTTGCAGAAATGCTAAATACCCAAACCGTAGCTTTATCAATAGGTGATGTACAGGAAGATGAATTGAAAAAATTAAGCAATTATGGCGCCGACAAGATAGTTGTTGTAAACAACGATCAATTAAATGTATTGGACAATCAGGCTTATGCTTCTGTTATTGCACAAGTTTCCGAAAAAGAAGAGGCTAAAGTAGTGGTTATTGCTTACAATAATATGGGAAAAGCATTGGCCCCAAGGCTTTCCGTAAAATTAAAAGCGGGACTGGCTTCTGCTGTTACTAAATTGCCTACAAGTGTTGAACCATTTACTGTTTATAAAAAAGTGTTCTCGGGTAAAGCTTTTGCTAAAGTTGTGCTTAAGTCAGATGTTAAGATTCTTACGCTGGCTCAAAACTCTTTCGAGTTAATTGAAAATGCTAAAGAAGCATCCATTGAACAATTCGATGCACAAATTGGAGAGATAAAAACAAAAGTTAAGGATGTACAAAAACAAACAGGACAGTTACTATTAACCGATGCAGAAATTGTTGTTTCTGGTGGCCGCGGGATGAAGTCGCCTGATAACTGGGCTCCAATAGAAGAGCTTGCAGGCCTGCTTAATGGTGCTACTGCTTGTTCTCGTCCTGTATCCGACGAAGGATGGAGGCCACAAGAAGAACATACAGGACAAACCGGAAAGATTATTGCTCCAAATCTCTATATCGCAGTTGGTATATCTGGTGCTATTCAACATTTGGCTGGGGTTAGTGGCTCCAAATGTATTGTTGCCATTAATAACGATAAAGATGCACCTATTTTTGAAGCTGCTGATTATGGCATTGTTGGTGATGCACATAAAGTATTGCCGGAATTGATAAAAGCAATAAAAGAACTTTAATTAAAGGAATCATATAATATGAATATAGCACAAAGACAAAATCCTGAAAATATATCTTTTGTCTTTGTGCTTTTTATTGTGCTTTTTATATATACTGTGAGCGGGCATAATCTGAGCTTTTATTTCTTATTCGTCATTGCGAATGCCGTGCCTGCCGGCAGGCAGGAAATGAAGCAATCTCTTGAT
>JASGMZ010000208.1 GCA_030156305.1 Bacteroidales bacterium
AGATTTCAACAGGAAATTCCTGCTGGTTTAACTCCTGTTCCTGTTCAAACTGCGAATGCAGATTTTAGCTTTAAAGATCAAAAAGTTAAATTTATCTGGCTTAAATTACCTGCTCAGGAGGAGATTACTGTAACTTATAAACTTAAAGTTGATCAACGGTTGAAAGGTAATTTTGATTTAAAAGGAACCTTTTCGTATATCGCCGACAATGAGAGAAAATCGGTTGATGTAACTTCTCAAAATATTACCATTACACCTTCAGCCGATATCGATCCGAATTTAGTTGTTGATATTAACGATTTTAAAAACCTGGTTAAACCATCTACAACAGAAAAACCTCCCATAGCCCAGGTGAAATGTATTCGTCAAATACCATACACGGGTGTTGAAAATAACGAATATATCGTTAATCTTTTGGTTAATAAAGGAGATAAAGAAAAATTTGCCAAAATTCAGGAAAGTATTCCTGACGGCTACAAAGCGGTTAGTATTGAAAATAAAGATGCTATTTTTACTTTTAAAGATCAGACGGTAAAATTTTTATGGATGAATTTACCAGCAGATCCTTATTTTGTAGTTTCTTATAAGCTGGTACCCGATAATGGAGTTACTGATAAGCCAACATTGGAAGGCACTTTTTCATATATCGAAAATGATAATACGTTAAGTATTGATATTATAGAAAAGGAGATTAACTTAGAAAATAC
This sequence comes from Bacteroidales bacterium, assembly GCA_030156305.1. Classification (GTDB taxonomy): domain Bacteria; phylum Bacteroidota; class Bacteroidia; order Bacteroidales; family UBA12077; genus UBA12077. The sequence continues at coordinate 708 of JASGMZ010000208.1, forward strand.
TTCTCCTGAAAATTTAATGGCAATTATTTCTTCTGTTGGAGAAACTCCTTCTGCTCCAATTTATACTACTCAGCCAGGGGATTACAGTGGCGAAGTAAAAATTGAAATCGCAGAAAGTGCCCTACAAGCCATGCGCGAAGATGCTAAACTCACCAATGTTCTTGAACCTGAGTCAGGAGTATATTATAGAGTCCAGATTGCTGCAGGCCATCGCCCCATTAATATCGATAGATATTTTAAAAAATATAATTTAGATAAAGAAATACGTACTGAGTTTCACGAAGGATGGAGAAAATATTCTGTAGGCTCATTCTATGTTTACAAAGCAGCACGTGATTACAGAGTACATATTTGGAATACAACAACAATTGATGATGCTTTTGTTGCGGCTTATAATAACGGACAACGTATTACAGTTCAGGAAGCATTAATGATTGCAAATCATGAATGGTATCGTTAATTTAAATGAACGTATTAGATGAGATTACATAAATTATTACTTGCTTTTATGGTTGTGCTTTTGGGATTTCAATTCTCCTTTGCTCAGGGCGGATATGAAGATCTTTTATTTCAGGAAGTTGAAGTGGAAAATCCGGTATATATGCCTGTATTGGGTATTGGCACTGGTGTGATAAATTATTATGGCGAGTTAAAAAATGATATGCAAGGCCTTACACAAGGTACACCCAGTATGCGGATTAATTTATTTCAATATATTGATAAAAAACATCATTGGAAAGCTAATATAAATGTATTAATGGGGGAAATTACCGGCTTTGAACGATCCTATGAAGAAACGGATAAAAACCGGAACTTCTCCTCTGATATTTTTTCTTTAGGACTAAATGTTGAATATGGATTCGGAAATATTTATCAGGGAAATAAAAAAATCCGTCCGTTTATTTCTTTGGGTGGTGAATATATGGAGTTTGATTCTAAAACAGATTTAAGGAATGAGTTAGGTGAATATGTAGGTGAATATGTTTATTATCCCGATGGCACCATTCGGGTTGACGATCATATTGTTACCAGGGATTATGATTATGAAACCAATATTCAGGAAGAAGATTTTTTTGGCCGGGGAGATTATTCTACAAGTACATTTGCTATTGTTGCCGATGCAGGGCTTGATTTTAAAGTAGGTAATCGCGTAGCGCTCCGTGTAGCTTCGTCATTGCATTATACATTTAGTGATGACATTGATGGCATTAGTTATAAAAACACTATAGAACGCATTGGGGATGATATGAACGATATGTTTTCGTTAACGTATGTTTCGCTTAATATTGACCTTTTTTCCGAGGCCAAAACAAAAGTTATTGAAAAGTTGTTTGCTGATGTTACCGGCGATTTTGACTATACCTTAATTGCTGATTCTGACAAGGATGGTATTCTTAATCTAGAAGACGACTGTCCTGATACACCAGCCGGGGTTGCTGTAGATTCTGTTGGTTGCCCTTTTGATGACGACAAAGATGGAGTTCCGAATTATATGGACAAAGAACAATTCTCTAATAAAGGTGCTATTGTTGATAAATACGGTGTTGAAATGAGTAGTAATAAAATTCGTGAGATGCTATTTGATGATGTTCCCGCCGTAACCAGGGATGAGGTATATATGATTCCTATTGGATACGGTGGTTGGCCCGGTGATAGAGAATATGATGAAATACCAGAAAAATTTAAAAAACTCGATAAAGATGGCGATAACTACATCTCGTTTGATGAACTGCTCGAAGCCATTGATGCTTTCTTTGATTTTGATTCGGGATATACTGCCGATGATATTTATGAGTTGAATAATTTCTTTTTTGCCCAGTAAAAAAAGATTCTTTTTAATATTTCCTGATTCGCTCCATATCGCGTTTCAGGTCTTTTCTTTTAATCTCTTCGCGTTTGTCATACTCTTTTTTCCCCTTGGCAAGGGCTATATCAACCTTAGCCCATCCATTTTCAGTAATAAACAAGCGAGTAGCAACAATGGTCAACCCTTTTTCGGTAGATTTCCGCTCTATTTTTTTAAGTTCTTTCTTATTTAAAAGTAATTTGCGGTCACGTTTCGGTTCGTGATTGTAATGGGTGCCAAAGGCATATTCAGAAATATTTAATCCTTTAATATATAATTCGTGCTCATGAAAAAAACAATAACTATCTACCAGGCTGGCTTTTCCTAAACGGAGCGATTTAATTTCAGTACCCGTTAACCTTATGCCTGCAGTGTATTTCTCAATGAGTTCAAAATCAAATGCTGCTTTTTTATTTCTTATGTTGATTTTATTTTGCATAAAGATTTTCTTTTTACAAACTACAAAGGTATTGATTTATTTGGTACAAAAAACAGGGATAATGGTTTAATATACTGAAAAATAAATGATGGCACTCATAATAACCAAGCTGATTATCATGAGCAAAGCACCAATAATTAACAGGGAGATTAATGCAAAGCCGGTTAGCTTATCGGCTGGTAAGCCTAATAAAGGTTTAACACCTCTCCAATAAAGAACAATCGAGTACAACGACACATAATTGAGGAATCCCATTTGTGGATGAAAAGAAGATATACCATAAACGATTAGTGCAGGCAACGAAGAAAAAATTATTAACTTAAATGTACGGTTTAAATTTTTGTCGGCATCAAATTTTGGTAAAAGCTCATTAATAATAAATGCCGAAAGGTAGAGGGTAAAAAAAGCAATCAGAAGGAACGAAAGCACGGCAAGTGCTCCATTCCCGGCTGAGTGATCTTCCCAGTTGAGGATTCTTCCTGCGAAAATAAATAATGAACTGAAAAGAATAACAGGGATAATATATTGGATCACCAAATTTTTGTTGGTAGCCTTTTCTTGAGCGATCTTTTCCCACTCTTGTGATGGCGATAGAATAAACGAACGGATACGTTTTACGATTCTATTTAAATCCATAGTTAAAATTTATGTATACAAAAATAATCGAATCAGGTAATTTAAAACTATAACAACCTATATTTTTAATAAATATTATCAACAATCCTTATCTTTACAAGGAATTATACAAAACAGAGATTTTTATGGCTAAGGATTACAATTTACTAACCATATTAGGGCCTACCGCCGGTGGCAAAACATCTGTTGCCACACGTATGGCTTATATTTTAAATGGCGAAGTAATAAGTGCCGATTCGCGCCAGGTGTACCGCGGTATGAATTTAGGAACTGGAAAGGATTTGGACGATTATGTGGTTGAAGGACAAAAGATCCCTTACCATTTAATTGATATTGTAGATGCCGGTTCGAAATATAATGTGTATGAATTTCAGCAAGATTTCATCAATGTTTTTAAAGACTTGCAGTCCCGAAATAAATTTCCTGTTTTATGCGGTGGCTCGGGAATGTATATCGAAGCCGTTTTAAAAGGCTATAAACTAATTCATGTGCCGGTAAATAAATCCCTAAGAGACGATTTGGACCAAAAACCAACCGAAGAGTTAATAGCCATCTTAACATCCTATAAAAAACTACATAATACAACCGATATTGATACCCGCCAACGCATGATACGGGCTATTGAAATTGAAGCATACTATGCAGAGCATCCGCAACCGGTTAGTGAATTTCCGGAGATCAAACCCTTGTTGGTAGGCGTGAAATTTGACCGCAAATTGCAGCGGGAAAGGATTACCGAACGCCTAAAACAGCGGTTGGCCGAAGGAATGATTGATGAAGTAAAACAGTTAATCGACCGGGGAATTACCGTGGAGAATCTGTTGTATTATGGACTGGAATATAAATTTATTACGCAGCATATTACCGGTGAATTAAGCTACGACGAAATGTTTACAAAGCTCGAAACCGCCATTCACCAGTTTGCCAAACGGCAAATGACCTGGTTTCGGCGCATGGAGCGCAACGGATTTAAAATACACTGGCTCGACGGCTCTGCCCCTATGCACGAAAAAACCAACCATATTTTAGCGCTTTTGGGAAAGAGATAATTTGTGTCTATTTATCTGCCAAGCCGATTGGAGCGGATAGGCGAATTATAGAATTTATTTTGAAGTTTTAGAAACCACCAAACTCCTTCATATATTTTGATTTGTTGTTTTTCGCAGCCGTAAATGTTTTAATCATTGTTTATAAAATTTATTTCTTTAAACAAGAATATATTTTTAGTTAATTGGCCTTGAGGAATATCCATGTTATATTTATTTCATTTTTGTGAACTTCAATGTATGGATGTTTCATTACATCCAAATAAGATTAAGCCAAAGTTCTTCAGATTTATGGTTACTATCTTTTTGTATATCCAAACAATTCACCCAATTAAAAAATATATTGTAAACCATTCACCCCAAAAACCAATTTTGCTCAATGAGTTTATGAATTAGAAAAAAAGAAATGCAAAGGTTTATACCCGAAAAAAAATAATTGTAGAAGACCCTTATTCTTTGAAATTTCCTCCGGAAAAGGATTCCCAGGTTAGGAATAAATATACAAATCAGCATGATCACAAAAAACAGGCTGCTCAGTTGGTATTCAATATCGCTGGGCCCGAAAAATATAAATATGTAAGCACAAGTAAGCAATACAGCTAAATAGATGAGGTATGAAATTTTGAGGCTCAGGGTTGAAATCTTGCGTTTATAATTGATCATGAATGGTTTTACCACAATAAATGCGAGCAGGTAGATTGTTAAAAAAACAATCATCATTAAAAAATGGAAAAACTTAATGATTACACCATTCATAGTTAA
>JASGMZ010000209.1 GCA_030156305.1 Bacteroidales bacterium
TCCCGACAGATTCATAAATAATTGCATGTTGCCTGAGAAATTTTCTTCCATCTAATTGTTTTTTTCTTAAATATCTCCACAATATTTGTTCTGAAGGAGCGGGATTATTTCTTAATCTTCTTGTTAATTCCTTGATTTCCGGGTAGGTCATATTTTATTATTTATTCTAATTTATTTACCCCTCTGTCTATCGACATCTCCCCTTTAAAGGGGAGAAAGCTTCGATTAATTCTTCTGCTAACCCTTTAAGGTTGGTAGTACTTTCAATCAAAGCTGCTTTCCCTTTTAAGGGAAAGTCCCGACAGGGGAAAGGGTCAAAATACTAAAAATTAAATTTATCTTTAATTTTTGCTATACTACAAATGGTTATAAACTGAACTTTTTACCACGTCATTGCGAGGAGGAACGACGAAGTAATCTGTTTTAATATCAAAAGATTGCTTCATTTCCTGCCTGCCGGCAGACACGGCATTCGCAGTGACGAATAAGAAATAAAAGCTCAGATTATGCCCGCTCACAGTATAACATCCATATTATATTCATTCTATTTTTGTGAACTTCAGTGCATGGATGTTTCATCTTGTTTTTTGTTTTTAATTATTAAGTTAAATGCAATCTAAAAGGTTAAATACTAATTTCCTACAAAATTTTAAATTATTTTTGACCCAAAGAGTATAGTATGAAATTATTAATTGTAGAAGATAATTTTCAATTAGCGGATGATTTATCCAGATTTTTAACTGAGAATGGCTTTATAGTTGAAATAGCTGATACATTGGAAAAAGCAAAAGAAAAGGTTGAGCTGTATCATTATGAGCTGATTATTCTTGATATCGGCTTGCCCGATGGTAGCGGGCTTGACATTATTAAACTACTAAAAAATAAAAATTCAGATTCTGGAATTTTAATTGTTACCGCTAAAAATGCTATTGAGGATAAGGTAAAAGGACTTGAATTAGGGGCTGATGATTATATTACCAAACCTTTTCATAAAGCTGAATTAAATGCCAGGGTACGATCGATTATACGCAGAAAAAAATTTGACGGGAGTAATATTATTTTAATCAATAAAATAAAGATTGATTTAAATTCAATGTCTGTAACTATTGATGATAAAGAACTTGACCTTACAAGAAAAGAATACGATTTGTTGTTGTATTTTATTTATAACAAAAACAGGGTACTTACCAAAGAAAGTATTGCAGAGCACTTGTGGGGCGACCATATTGACCAGGCCGATAATTTTGATTTTATTTATAATCATATCAAAAATTTACGCAAAAAGTTGCAGCAAGCAGGTGCAGAAAACCACATACGTTCGGTTTATGGTATGGGGTATAAATTTTATGAACTTTAATTTTAACAGATATGTTTAAATTTAAATCTTTTCGGTTACTAACTAAAACAAGCTTTTTTTATTTGTTATTTATCCTGGCAACATTTTTTATCAGTGGCAGGTATCTTATCAATAAAGCAGATAATTATATTAATGAGGAAACCGAGCATTTTTTTCGTTACAGAGAGGAACATGTGAGAGGATATTTAAATAAAGGAAGAGATCCTGCAAAATTAAAATATATAGGTATAACCCTGCTCGACTCCACCAAAAATTATACCGATTATCCAAGATATGCTGATACCCTTATTTATATTGAAGAATTAGATGAACAACAAATACACCGGAAAAAAAGTGTAATCGTAGAAGCCAATGGTAAATCCTATCTTTTAGAAATGTTGATCAATATAGATGATTTTACAAAATTGAAATTAGACGTAGCAAGCAGGATTGTCCCGGCATTTATCATATTAGCCTTAGTGATTGTTTTGTTTACTACTTTTTTATCCGGATTTTTATTTCAGCCTTTTTATCGGATTTTAAGTCATATCGATCGCTATAAAGTGGGTAAAGGAATGAATATTCCCAAGGTTAAAACATCGAGTAAAGAATTTCAGAAATTACAATTTCTTTTTAGAAATATGGTAAATCGTATTGAAGAGGATTACCGAAATTTGAAAGAATATACCGAAAATATGGCGCATGAGATTCAAACACCGTTAACTATTATACGCAATAAAACGGAAAGATTGATTGCAGATGAAGAGTTAATGAAAAAAAATGCCAATGCGGTTAAAATGATTTACGAAGAAACCAACCATTTGTCTAAGTTAGGAAATGCTTTAAACCTGTTAACCAAAATTGAAAACGGAGAATATAATAACACTGAGGTGATTAAAACAAAAGATTTAATTCTAAAACATATTGATGCCATTGAAGAATTGTTACAATTAAAATCGATGTCTATTGAAACCGATTTAACCGATGAGCATCAAGTTATACTAGATCCTTTCTTATTTGATATATTACTTAAAAATTTAATCCGTAATGCTATTCGTTATGGCAGTAACCATGGGCCGATTAAGATTACAACCACCCAAAATCAGCTGATTGTTAGCAATTATGGCGATACACTTTCCGTTTCACCGGAAAAAATTTTTGAACGTTTTTATTCTTCCAACTCAACAGGTCAATCGCTGGGCTTGGGACTTTCATTAGTCAAAAGAATTTGTGATCTGAACCATTTAAGTATTGAATATGATTATAATGATGGACAGCATTACTTCATTATTTCTACTAAAAAAGAATAATTACAGATTAAACTTTTTAGATACTTTGTTGTCTTTAATGCTACATATTATCGAGTAGATTTGTAATATATACACGTATAATTTGTCAAACTACAAAATTGCTACAAAATGTATATTAAATTGCTACAAAATCATTGTTTAGGTTTGTTGCAGAAAATTATTAAAAAAATTTTATTATGATAAAAAAGATTGTTACTGCATTTTTGATTATAGGAATATCATTAAATGCTTTTGCTGAAGAAGATAATAATTCAGAACTAAGTAAAGGAAATTTAACGGGTTATGTATACGATTCAAGCGAAAATAAGCCTTTAGAATATGCAACCATATCGCTCATAAACTTAAAAAATGGAAGTGTGGTTAATGGGACAATCTCCGATGAATCGGGCTACTTCCAATTAAAAAATATTAATCCCGGAGAATACCGAATTGAAATAACCTTTATTGGTTATGAAAAGGAAGTAATTGAAAAAATCGAGATCAACGATAAAAATCGAAAAATTGAATTGGGTCAGGTAATGATCAGTCCTGCTACCGAATCTATTGACGAAGTTGTTGTAACGGCTGACAGGCCTACCATGACTTATAAAATTGATAAAAAAGTGATCAATGTGAGTCAGCAACACACTTCTGCATCAGGTACAGCTGTTGAGATTTTAGAGAATGTGCCTTCGGTAACTGTGGATATAGAAGGAAATGTTAGCTTACGGGGTAGCCAAAGTTTTACAGTATTAATTGACAATAAGCCAACGGTATTGGATCCGAGCGATGCCCTTAGTCAAATTCCGGCCAGTGCCATTGAAAATATTGAAATTATTACCAATCCTTCGGCAAAATATGATCCTGATGGAACCTCAGGAATTGTAAATATTATTACCAAGAAAAACAGAATGCAAGGATTAAATGGGGTAGCTAATTTAAATGCCGGAAAATACGACCGCTATGGTGCAGACTTCTTATTGAACTTCCGAAGAGAAAAATTTAGTGTGTATGTGGGCGCTGATGTTAATACAAGAAATATGTATGGCTCACGCGAAGAAGATAATCGCACTTTTTATAACGACACTACTTCCTATGTTTTATCCGATGGAGAGTTTAATCGTGGAGGTTCATCGTATAGTTTTAGAGGTGGAGTTGATTACAATTTTAATGCTTTTAATACCCTTAGTTTCGAAGCTCGTTATGGCAATCGCGATGGGAACTCCGATAATGAAACCAATTATCATGAGTTTATCAATCCAGGCACTTTTGATGAATATTATACCAGCAAAGAAGAATCGGAAAGAGGGGGTGATTACCTTTCATTAAATTTAAGTTATACAAGAAAATTTAACAAAAAAGGGCATGAATTGTATGCATTGGTAAATTATAGCAGAAGGGATTTTGATTCAGAATCTACCAATCGTTTAAGAGACTTTAACAATAATATTGTAAGTGGCCAAAGATCTATAGAATCCGGGCCAAGACAACCTTTGCGATTTCAACTGGATTATACTTTGCCTTTAAGCGAAACAAATAAATTCGAAGCGGGTTATCAATCCCGAATGTCAGATAACACAGAAAAAGCTGAAATGTTTTTGTATGATACATCTGCTGCTGTGATGGATTTTGTGTTCCAGGATCTATATTCTAATACATCAAATTACCGTAGAAGTATTCATTCAATATATGCCATTTATTCAGGTGAATTAGGAAACTTTGGTTACCAGGGAGGATTACGGGGAGAATATACTTATCGTGATATTACTATTGATGAAACGAATGAAAATTTTAATATTGATCGATGGGATATTTTTCCCACGGTACACGTTTCATACAATCTGCCAAAAGAAAATCAACTGATGGCAAGTTATACCCGCCGAATAGACCGCCCACGAGGGTGGTATCTCGAACCCTTTTTAACATGGTCTGATGCTTATAATGTACGACAAGGAAACCCGGGACTTGACCCTGAATATATAGATTCTTACGAACTTAGCTATTTGAATAAGTTTGGGCGTAATTCATTCTCTTTTGAAGCGTATTACCGGGTTACTAACAATAAAATTGAAAGAGTAAGAAGTCGGTGGGAAAATGCAGACAATGTTTTTCTTAGCTCTTTCGAAAATGTTGGAAAAGATTATGCCTTAGGAATTGAAACCATGTTGGGACTGGATGTTCAAAAATGGTGGCATGTAGATTTAATGGGTAACCTCTATGATTATCGGGTGGAAGGCCAGCTGGATGGCAGTGATTTTTCTGAATCAAGTTTTAACTGGAATATCCGTTTTAACAATATTTTACGGTTTGGTGATAATTCAAGATTGCAATTTAATGCCATGTATAACAGCCCTACAATTAGTGCCCAAGGCGAGCGCAGCGATTTCTTCATGGCTAACCTGGCTTACAAACATGATTTCTTGAAAAAAGCATTTTCAGCTACATTACAGGTAAGAGATGTTTTTGGAACCATGAAACATTCTTTCACTTATCAAGGGGACGATTTTTATTCTTATAACTACTTTAAACCTAATACTCCATTCTTTTCTATTACGTTAACTTACAGAATAAATAACTATCGTCCGGACAGACGACGCGGAAGCAATGGTGGTGACGATTTACAGGAGTTTAATGGAGGAGAAGGTGTAGAATTTTAAGTTAGCTAGTGGCTATAAGAAAACGTCAATAACTGCGTTACGCTCGCATTGGCAGCCAGTCATTTACGTCAGTAAACTCCTGGCTGCCAATTCTTCGCAAGCCTTGTTCTTGACGTTTTTTATTACGCCACTAAAAAAA
>JASGMZ010000210.1 GCA_030156305.1 Bacteroidales bacterium
TGTAACTCATGTTGCTTGTGATGGCTCAGCAACAGACGGTGAAATAATAGTATATGCCCACGGAGGAACAGGCGACCTTGAATATTCTGTTAACAATGGTGCTGACTATTATCCCGATTCATTGTTTACCGAATTACCCGGAGGCAATTATCAAATTGTGGTTAGAGATGAAAATGGGTGTACTAAATTACTTGATACATTAGTAACGATTAATGGGCCAATTATTATTACCGATGAAACGGTTGTACATAATAGTTGTTACGGGTATGCAGATGGAGAAATTACATTAACCTTTACTGGAGGTACGGGGTTATTGCAATACTCTATTAATGGACTGGATTGGTTTAATAGTGGTGAAACCATAGGGAATCTTCCAGCAGATACTTATGTCGTTATTATTCAAGATGCTACGGGTTGTGCAATAAATACTGAAATTACCATTAATCAACCGGATCCTATAAATATTGTTACTTCGTATACTGACATAACTTGTAATGGATATGCTGATGGCGAAATACAAATTACAGCAACCGAGGGTACCTCTCCTTACGAATATTCTATTGACAGTGCACAAACCTGGCAATCAAATAATGTATTCTCTAACTTGTCTTCAGATACTTTTTATGTAGCCGTACAAGATAATAATGGATGTATCCGGTTTGGTGATACCATTATTATTCAGGAAGCAGAACCGCTCATTATTTCTGTTATTGATTTAGTGGATGAATATCAATGTATTAATAGCAGTAAGCGGGATGTTAACCAAACAGGCTTAATAAGTGTTGAAGTATCGGGAGGTAAAGGAGATTATCAGTATACCTGGCAGTATGGATTAAATCCTGTTTCCGGGGATGAAACAATTCATAATCTTTCAGCAGGTACTTATGAATTAACCGTGGAAGATTCATTAGGTTGTGAGAAGGATACTACTTTTACGATTGGTTCCGACGCAAGTTATGATCTTGAATTCTCGGTAGATATTGAAGATACGACCATCTGTTGGTATCAACCCATATACTTTACTTTTAATTCAACCAATGCCGATTCTATTGAAATTCAAAAATACAGGCCGGTAAGTAGTTATTCATATATTGAGATTACGGACGAAACGATGGAATATGATTACCCCATAACTGAAAATAACTATTTTAACCTTAAAGCATTTAATGAGTATTGTGAGGAGAATTATAAAACAGAGGAGTTTAAGTATTATCCCGATAGGGAATTAATGATTGCCGAAAATGATGATCCGGTAAACGATACAATCATCATTAAAGGCGATAATGGACGATGGTTAGCCCAGGCTCTTGTGAGCGATCCTAATGGATTATTGGTAGAATGGGAACCTGATGAGGGTATTTCTACTCCGGACAGTCTGAAAACCTGGATTTCTCCTGCCGAATCAATGTGGTATGCCGTGAAGATTACTACGGTTGAAGGGCAATGTACCGATACAGATTCAATCTATGTTACCTATGTACCGGATATTGTTGCATATGATGGATTTTCACCCAATGGTGATGGCATTAATGATTTTTGGTATATCGAAAATATCAATGCATTTAAAAATAATATAGTAACCGTTTATAACCGCTGGGGTACTAAAGTTTATGAACAAAAAGGATACAACAACGACGCCTCGGATAAACGTTGGGATGGTTCTGCCAAAAACGGAAAGCAAGTAGGTAGCGGTACTTATTATTATGTAATTATTTTAAATGAAGAAGGATTTTCTTCTGTAACAGGAGCAGTAACAATAATGCGATAGTATGAAAAAAACAAGAACACTCATATTTGTTGTATTGTGTCTGGTGTTTGTTATGCCGGCAAAAGGGCAGCAGGCACCATTCTACACACAATATATGTTTAACGACTATCTGGTAAATCCCGCCGTCGCCGGGACAAATAATTATTTTCAGATTAGAGCAAACTCAAGGATACAGTGGATTGGAATGTCTGATGCTCCAAGAACCATGAGTATTGCTGCTTATGGCCCATTTAAGGAAAAAACAATGGGATATGGCGGATACATTTACAATGATGTAACCGGCCCCGAAAGCAGATTATCTTTAGGAGGAACCTATTCATATAATCTGATGATTACGGATATGATGCGCATATCCGGAGGAATTACGATAGGACTAATGCAGTATAAACTCGATGGAACAAAAATTAAGATTGGAGACCAGGTTGGATATGATCCAGCATTTCCTGAAGGAGTTGAATCCAAAATTATTCCTGATGCAAGTGCCGGTATCTATTTATACTCCACCTATTATTATGTTGGCATTTCAGCACATCAGCTGTTGGGCAATAAATTTGACCTACATGGTGATTTAGACTCTGTTGATACCGATATGGGAATTAATCGTTTAAAACAACACCTCTATCTTTCTGGAGGCTATCATTTTATTTTAAATCGGGATTTTATCTTGCAACCATCAGCAATGATTAAGTATACCGGGCCCGGGCAAATACAAGCCGAATTAAATGTAACTACCACTTATCAACGAATGATTTGGGGTGGGTTAACTTATCGAACAGGTGATGCTATTGCTATACTTTTAGGATATAATTATGAAAGCAAAATACACATTGGAATATCTTATGATATAACCGTATCTGATTTGCGGCGTTATTCAAATGGTACTATTGAAGTAATGGTTGGCTATCGATTTAATGATATAAAATAATTTTTTTAAATAAAACCTAATATCCGTAAGTTAAACAAGACTTTTTTTGTAACACTAAGTCACTCAAAGTATAACACAAAGTTTCACTAAGTAGAATCTCACCTAACTTGGTGTAACTTTGTGATAAAACTTTGTGATACGTTGTGAAACTCGTAAAAGACATGCGGATTTTAGGTAAAAGAATAATCAAGAGGCTTTTTTCAAGTCTCTTTTTTATATATAAAACCCAATGACTCAAAACAATGTTGCTTAATGTGATGTTTTGGTTATTTATATTCCATCTGTCTGGTGGGGGAGATATGAGTTCAACAAACTTTATTCTTGTTAATCAAAAACAAGAACAACAATAAAACACTTTTTGAACAGTTTTTTTTATAAAAATTCTGTTAACTTAGCCATCTGATACCAAGTTGCGTTCAACTGTGCAATATTTTATTTTAGCAGTGAAACATGTTGGTTATGCTACTATCTTATATTCAGAATAATGCCGATTGATGTTCAATATAATTTTAGGAACGGTAGTGAACTAAAATTATACAATTGAACACATATCGGTATGAAAAACAGATTTATATGAATAGAATTATCATTTTTATTATTGCCGTTTTTATGCTGGCTGGCTGCCAAAAGAATAAGGTGCCCGAGTATGTTATCCCTCCAGAGGATATGACTTCTATATTAGTAGATATTCATCTTACAGATGGAATGCTCTCTTCGTCTGAGATACGCCGTGATTTTGCTAAAAGGGATTCAGCAAATATTTATAATATCTTATTACATAATTATGGATATAATAGAAAAGACTTTGATACCTCTTTGTTTTATTATAGTAAAAACCTAACGCTTTACGATAAGATATATAATGACGTGTTGAATCAACTGAATGAAATGGAAACACAATTAAAAGAGGAAAATCAGGATGAGCAATCCACAGATAAAGAATAAACCCTGATGCGAAGAATTGCAGCAAACTATATTTTCCCTTTAACCTCAAAGCCTCTAAAAAATGGAATCATTGAAATAGATGGACATGGGAAAATATTAGATATTATTGATACGAATGGAACGATATCCGAAAGTAGAAACCTTGAATTTTATAATGGAGTTCTTGTTCCCGGATTTGTTAACACACATTGTCATCTTGAGCTTTCAGAATTGAAAAATGTTTTGGAAGAAAAAAGAGGGTTGCCTTTTTTTATCCAACAGATGATTGAATACAGAAAACAAAGCAAAACAAACCGAACCTTTCAGGCGATTAAAGATGCCGATGAATTAATGGCTCAAAACGGAATTGTTGCTGTTGGAGATATCGTTAATACGAATACAACCATTGAAACCAAGCGAAATAGTAAGATTTATTATCATTCGTTTGTGGAAATTTCTGGTTTAGGAACTGACTATAGAGAGCGGTTTAATGCCGCAAAAAAGCTATATGATGAATTTTTTGAGCAGGGCCTTGCTTCATCTATTGTCCCTCATGCGCCTTATTCAGTATCTGTTGACTTATTTCGTTTAATTAAAGACGAAGCTGTCAGGCAAGGTTCTATTCTTTCTATTCATAATCAGGAAAGCAAAGACGAAAATGAGCTTTTTTTATTGGGTACGGGAAACCTTTTGAAAACATTCAAAAATTTAGGAATTGATTTATCCTCATGGAAAGTACAGGGAAAAACCTCGCTTCGAACCATCATTGATTATTTACCCACAAAAAATCATCTTTTGTTTGTACACAATTTATATTCAACCGTTGATGAAATTCAACAGGTAAGCAAAACGTTCCCCCATAGCTTTTTTGTTTTCTGTCCTTTGTCGAATTTATTTATTGAAAATAAATTACCCGATATTAATTCATTCCTCGATTTTTCAGATAAAATTACCCTTGGTACCGATAGCCTGGCCTCCAATAAATCATTATCTATATTAAACGAAATGAAAAAGATTAATAAGGCCTATCCTACCATAGCGTTTGAAAAACTTTTGCAATGGGCTTCATTAAATGGAGCTAAAGCATTAAACATAGATCATCATTACGGGAGCCTTGAAAAAGGAAAAGCACCGGGGATAAACCTTATTTCTGATTTTGATTTTGATGTAATGCAAATAACAGAAAACAGCGCTGTTAAAAGAGTCGTTTAATGGACGCCTTTATCTTTTAAAAAAATAACAGCCTCTTTATCAAATTTAAGGATATGATCATCAAACCATTGTTCGAGGTAGTGGTAAATGTCTAAACATAAATTGGGTTTATTATTTTCCATATCTTTTTGAAATTTAATAATACGGGCAATAAATTCATTATGGTCCGATTTATGTTTATCGAAATTAGGATATTGGCAATCTTTAAAATAAATTTCTTCTTTAATAAAATAATGATCAATCATATAAGCAAGTTGATAAAAAACATCGGAGACACTTTCTTTACATCCGTCTTGATTAATAATTACTTTTAGCTGGTTTATAATATCCAAAAATTTTTTGTGTTGTTCATCAATAATGTTGATATCAACATTATATTCCTCTTTCCATTGATAGGGTTCCGGATTTACCTTATTTTTCATTATCTTCTTGTTTCAGGATTGTATAAATAAAATTTATTTTTTGAAATCCAATAGTATAATATACAAATTTACCAGCCTTCTCGTTAAATAAAATGATAATTGTCATTATATCAGTAAAGTATAGATACTTAGGCGCTTTAATTTTTTATCTA
>JASGMZ010000016.1 GCA_030156305.1 Bacteroidales bacterium
TGGTTTTCACTATCGTGCTTTGTTTCATCAAATTTCATAAAGACCTTTTGATTTTTCGTCTTTAGTTTTAAGAATTTTAGGGCATCTCCATTAGCTTCTTTTTTTTCTTTAACACCAATAAGCCTTACAATAAGGCCATTGTTCAACCTAATAAGTTCAGGACTGATAATTTCTTTAATTGAGTAATACTCTTCTCTTTGTGTTGAACCGTTTTGGTCAATCTTAGAGCCAAATTGTAATTTCTTCGGGTCTGTTTTTTTATCAAATGCATGAAAATCTTTAAATACGTAAGGCAGCTTTTGGATTTCATTTTTAAAGTCTATATTTTGAATAGTTTGCTGGATAAATTCATAGTCTGAATCAAAAATATCACCTTGTTCAATTTCAAGCTTTCTTTTAATCAATGGAATAAATTCAGGATTCATTTCATAACCAACCGAATTTCTATTTAAATTTCTCGCAGCAAGAGAAGTAGTTCCACTTCCAAGAAATGGGTCAAGAATTGTGTCACCAACAAACGAAAACATTTTAATTAATCTTCTGGGAAGTTCTTCAGGAAACATAGCAATATGCCCATCTTGTTTAGCTCCACCAAAATACCAATGACCATCAAAATAGGTTTTCCACTCTTCCTTCGTCATTTTAGACAATTCTTTAATTTCATTTGTCGGTTTTTTGGGAGTTCCTAATTTTTTAAAAATTAAAATAAATTCATAATCAATTGAAATAATCCCATTTTTGGGATAAGGGTAACTTCCCATAAGTGAGGCTCCACCAGTGGTATTCGAAGTAGTTTTTTTTTGCCACATTATAGCGCCCATGTAATCAAAACCTATGGCTTCGCAGAATTTTATTATCTCCGTTCTAATAGGAATAACTTTATACCTTCCATAGTAAACAGCCCTAGCAAATTGGTCTCCTATGTTTACACATAATCGACTACCATTATCTAATACTCTGTAACACTCTTTCCAGACTATGTTTAAATGATTAATATATTCTTCATAACTGTCATTATAACCAATTTGATTTTCTGTTCCATAATCTTTTAATTGCCAATATGGGGGTGATGTAATTATCAAATCAACTGAATTATCAGATAATTCGTTCATATTCCTGCTATCACCATTAATTACTCTATGTTTTGTCTTTAATTCCATTTTCTTTAATAATTGTTTGAAAAATAAAAGTACTCATTTTCGTTTGGAAATTTTCTTGAATATGCACGGTCTTTTTTTACGCTTGCTTGTAACATTTATATAAAATAAAAGTTGTACGAAGTTAAC
Source organism: Bacteroidales bacterium (assembly GCA_030156305.1). GTDB lineage: Bacteria > Bacteroidota > Bacteroidia > Bacteroidales > UBA12077 > UBA12077. Next base: position 1,287 of record JASGMZ010000016.1, read on the forward strand.
AAGTTTTTTCTCTAAAAATCAATAATTTTATTAAATAATAAAGATTGATAAAATCCCGCTAATCACGAAAAAAATATTCACAATTATGGTAAGCCTATGCATAATTTCCTCCCGGACAAAGTCTCATCCATGGAAACCTGATCATTCTTGATACCGATTGTGGTTTGGATGATTTCAGCGCAACATCTCCCCTTTAAAGGGAAGAAATCTTCGATTAATTCTTCTACCAACCCGTTAAGTTTCGTAGTGCTTTCAATCAAAGATTCTTTCCCTTTTAAGGGAACCTGCCGGCAGGCAGGAGTCCCGAAAGGGGAAAGGGTTAAAACACTAAAAATTAACAATGAATACTCACTGTTATACCTATTTTATGTCATAAAATGATGTCATACAGGGAAATACGTATTTTATGGGCGACTCCTTGTAAAAGCCTATATAGCTGACTTTTCAAATAGTTTTTAGGCATTACATGGAGTATTCGTTAAAAAAAAATAAACCCGGAAGTAAAAAACTGCCGGGTATATTATTTTTTTCAATAAAGAATTTATCCTCCAAAATCATCAAAGTCAACCATTTCATCGGGTACTCCTAAGTTATATAGCATATCTTGTACTGAATCAATCATAAGCGGAGGGCCGCACAAATAATATTCTATCTCTTCGGGTTCTTCGTGTTTATTCAAATACTCATCATGAACCACCTGGTGAATAAATCCGGTTAAGCCATCCCAGTTATCTTCTTCTTTTGGTTCTGATAAGGCAAGATGGAATGAAAAATTAGGAAATTCTTTTTCAATTTCTCTGAACTCATCTTCGTAAAATACTTCACGTAATGATCGGGCACCATACCAGTATGATACTTTCCGATCCGTTTTGAGAGTATGGAACAAATGGAAAATATGTGACCGTAAAGGAGCCATGCCTGCGCCACCACCAATATACACCATTTCGCGATCAGTATCTTTAATGAAAAATTCACCGTAAGGGCCCGACAAGGTTACCTTATCGCCCGGTTTCCTGGAGAAGATATAAGAGGAGCAAATACCCGGATTAACCTTTTTAAAGGCTCCTTTTGAGCGATCCCAGGGTGGTGTTGCAATTCGTATATTTAACTTAACAATATTCCCCTCGGCAGGATGATTGGCCATAGAATAAGCACGGAATGTTTCTTCCGGATTTTTCATCTTTAAATTCCACATATTAAACTGATCCCATTCTTCACGGAAACGTTCATCCACTTCTATATCTTTAAAATCCACTTCTATTTTTGGGACATCTATCTGTACATATCCACCCGGTTTAAAGTCAAGATTTTCGCCTTCGGGCAATTTAACCACAAACTCTTTAATAAATGTGGCCACATTTCTGTTGGAAACAACTTCGCATTCCCATTTTTTAATGCCCATCACCTCTTCAGGAACTTTTATCTTCATGTCGTTCCTGATTTTTACCTGACAACCCAACCGCCAATAATTTTGTTGTTCTTTACGGGAAAAGAAACCGGTTTCAGTAGGAAGAATACTACCCCCTCCTTCTAGCACCTGGCATTTACACATTCCGCAGGTTCCTCCTCCACCACAAGCTGATGGAAGATAAATATCATTATTCGAAAGGGTTGTTAAAATTGTATTTCCTGGGTCAACTTCAATTTCTTTTTCATCGTTAATTGTTAATTTTACTTTTCCCTGAGGGGTAAGTCTTTTTCTTGCCAATAGAAGAATCAAAACCAATGCAAGAATAAGGGTTAAAAATACCGCTATACTAAGTAATATAACCGTTGTTTGTGATGTTAGTAATATCATTCTTCCTATTTTTTAATAAGCCGATTCATTTGAGTTATAGTATGATAAATAGTCCACGGCTTTTGGTATATTAATCTTTTTAAAAATAATTCGCTTATAATTTTATACCCATAAATCCCATAAAGGCAATGCCCATTAATCCGGTAATGATAAAAGTTATGCCAAGTCCTTTTAATGGAGCAGGGACATTCGAATATCGTATTTTTTCTCGAATAGCAGCAATCCCAACAATGGCAAGGAACCAACCAACCCCGGAACCAAGCCCAAAGGCTGTTGCCTCAGCAATGCTATTATAATCTCGTTGCTGCATAAATAATGAACCGCCAAGTATTGCACAGTTAACCGCAATTAAGGGTAAAAATATACCTAATGAGTTATATAAGGTTGGCGAAAATTTCTCGATAATCATTTCTACCAACTGAACCATGGAAGCAATTACGGCAATAAAAATAATAAAACTTAAGAAGCTTAAATCAATATCGGCAAACCTTGGACTTAACCAGGCAAGAGCACCTTCTTTTAATAAATAATTATGAATTAAATAATTAAGAGGAACCGTAAATCCTAATACAAAAATTACGGCAATACCTAAACCTGTGGATGTTTTTACCGTTTTTGATACAGCCAGATAGGAACACATACCCAAAAAGTATGCGAATATCATATTATCGATAAATACTGACTTGACAAATATGTTAATTAAATTTTCCATGTTAATATCATTTCAGATTCTTAGTTTGATTCAATAAGTTTCTTGTTTCTGGATCGCTGTATCCAAATAATTATTCCTACAACAATAAGCGCCATGGGTGGGAGTATCATTAATCCATTATTTTCATAGCCGAAATTGTAAACCCCCTGAGGTATAACCTGATAATCCAGAATGGTACCTGAACCTAATAATTCTCTAAAAAAAGCTACAATAATAAGGATTACACCATAACCGGCAGCATTCCCTAAGCCATCCAAAAAGGAGGGCCATGGTTTATTGGCTAACGCAAAAGCTTCCAGTCGGCCCATGATAATACAATTGGTAATAATCAATCCGACAAAAACGGATAGTTGTTTGCTTATTTCAAATAAAAAAGCTTTCAGTATCTGATCCACCAAAATTACCAACGAAGCAATAACAACGAGTTGAACAATGATACGGATTCTGGGTGGAATAGATTTCCGCAATAACGAAATAACAACATTTGCAACAGCCATTACAAATGCAACCGAAAGTGCCATAACAATAGCCGGTTTAAGTTGTACGGTTATTGCAAGTGCCGAGCAAATACCCAAAACCTGTACAGTAATAGGATTACTATCGTTTAAAGGTTCACGTAGTAATTTTAAATTTTTAGCTGAAAATAAAGGTTCTTTTTCTTTATTCATTGTTTATTGATTTTTAATATTTTCAAAATAGGGGATATAGCTTTTTAAGCAATCGTTTAACATTTCATCAACACCCTTACTAGTAATGGTTCCTCCAGATATTCCATCTACTTCATATTTAGAATCCGGTTTGGCAGTTCCTCCTTTTTTTACTCTCACAGAAACAAACTCGCCTTTTTCGTTAAAAATTTCTTTACCTATAAATTGATTCTGGAAATCTTCTGTGGCTATCTCCGCTCCGAGTCCCGGAGTTTCTCCCTCGTGGCTAAAGTTGGTTCCATAAATTGTAGACAAATTACTTTGTAAAGAAACATAACCCCAAACCGGGCCCCATAATCCTTTACCATAAACAGGAAGAATATATTGCCTTTCTTCATTATCATTTAAACTAATAAATACAGGTAAGTTCCTTTCTTCTAACGGTTTTGCCATCTCTTTTTTCATATCTACCTCAAATGCATCCACTCCCTCTTTTACTTCCCCTGTATGGCCTACAACATAGCTTTCGACAATATATTTATCGTAAAGTTCAACAGCATTTTCTGCTGTACTTTCAATATTTATGGAGGCAAGAATATTTTCTTTTTTATTGATTTCTACATTTTTCTTTTGAAAAGGCTGAAGTGTCATTGCAGCGATAGAAAGTATTGCTGCAACCACAACAACCATGATGGAAGAAAAAACAAAAATATAGGTATTACTGAATGACTTCATAGTTTATTTAATGTTTTATTATGCACTTACTTTAGCTCTTTTCATTCTTTTTTTCATATTGGCTTGTACTACGTAATGATCAATTAATGGAGCAAATACGTTCATTAACAAAATAGCCAACATAACCCCTTCGGGATACGCCGGATTAATAACTCTTATCAGAATTGCCAGGAATCCGATTAAAAAACCATAAATAATTTTTCCTTTGGGTGTTTGTGCTGCAGAAACCGGATCAGTGGCCATAAATACTGCACCAAAGGCAAATCCGCCAAGCATTAGGTGTTCCCAGGCCGGTATTTCCATAAATGGATTTACCGCAAAAATATTAAGTAAAAGCCCCATAACTAATCCGCCAATAAAAGTGGAAATCATAATCCGTGCACTTCCAATGCCGGTAAAAAGTAACAATGCTGCGCCAATTAATACAGCAAGTGTAGAAGTTTCTCCAATCGATCCGGGAATGGTTCCAAAAAACATTTCGGCTACACTTGGTAAATTATCAATATTTCCGGCAGCAGCTTCGGCCAATGGAGTAGCTCCCGTGTATGAATCAATAATGCCTTCTCCTGCCGACATTCCGTGTGTCCATACAGCATTACCCGTCATATATGAAGGATATGCAAAGAAAAGAAATGCTCTCGCTGTAAGTGCAGGATTAAAAACATTCATTCCGGTACCGCCAAAAACCTCTTTGCCAATAACTACCGCAAAAGCTGTAGCTAAAGCAACCATCCATAAAGGAATATCAACGGGCAATACAAGCGGAATAAGTATACCAGAAACCAAAAACCCTTCATTTACCTCATGTCCGCGAATTTGAGCAAAAGCAAATTCTATAGCAAGTCCCGTAACATAAGATACCACAATTATGGGAAACACTGCTTTAAATCCAATCCAAAACAGTTCTAAAATTGTTCCTCCCTCCTGTCCGGTGGCATGAAAATGTTGCAATCCAATATTCCACATACCAAAAAGAAGCGACGGAACCAATGCCAAAACAACCATAATCATTGTGCGTTTCATATCATTGGCATCTCTTATATGCGCTCCTTTTGTAGTTACCGTATTTGGGACAAATAAAAAGGTTTCGAAAGCTTCGAAAGTTGATTGTAATTTTTCAAATTTTCCTCCCTTTTCAAATTGAGGTTTTATTTTATCAACAAATTTTCTTAATGAATTCACTATTAAAATTTTTTTATGTTACAATAATTTTTTGTTCCCTTTATAACTAATCAATAATTAGCTCATTTCTTGTCGCATCAAATCAAGCCCTTTACGAACAATCGATTGAACTTCAGTTTTTGAAGTACATACATATTCGCAAAGTGCAAAATCTTCTTCATCCACTTCGTAAATACCAAGCTTTTCCATCAAATCAATATCTTCAATCATAATGGCTTTAATTAATTGTACCGGATAAATATCCATGGGAAAAACCTTTTCATACTCCCCGGTCATCACATAAGCTCTTTGGGCACCATGCAAATTGGTATCCAATTTAAATTTACGCCCGGGTATTAGCCACGAAAGCACAGCCCTGGAAACGCTAAATTTATTAAATCCGGGTTTAGCCCATCCAAACATCTCATAATAATCTCCTTCAGGTATTACCGTTATCATATTATCATAATAACCTACATATCCTTTGCTATAAATTTTTGAACCGGTAAGTACATTTCCGCTAATGTAACGCAATGGTTCATCTTCTGTAACATTGCCTTTTACCAGATTAGCAATACTGGCACCACTAATAATTTTATAATATTTAGGATGAATAACTTCTGAGCCAGTGAGGGCAATAATCTTAGAAGCATCATAAATTCCTTTGTTAAATAAACGCCCAATCATAATGATTTCCTGTGGATAAGTATACCACACTACCTCTCCTTTATTAATCGGATCAATTTTATTGATTTGAACACCAACATTTCCTGCAGGATGTGGCCCTTTAAAATAATGAAATTCTACGCCTTTCACTTTGGTATAAGTATCTGCGGGAGGATAGTCGGCATTTAGGTTAAGGTGAATTTTGCCATCGGTAAGTTTAGATAAAATATCAATACCCTGCTGAAATTCATCTCCATATTCTTTAACGATATAATCCATATCGGGAGCTAAAGGAGCGGAATCAAAAGCAGAAATAAAAATAGCTTTCGGGATATCATCTGCCCGTGCAATAATAGAGTATGGCCTTTGCCTTATTGCAGGCCATAAACCCGATTGTTGTAAAACAGCAATAATTTCTTCTCTCGTAAGGCTTTTGGTGTCGGGAACGTCAAAACTTTCAAATTCAATCTCAGGGTCTGCTTTAACCACAACTTCAAGAATCATCCTACGTTCCCCTCGATTAATTTCAATTACTTTTCCACTAACTGGTGATGTGAATTGAACCTCCGGCTGAAACTTATCAAAAAACAATGGAGTACCTGCTTTTACTCTATCCCCGGTTTTAACCAAAAGTTTTGGCCTTATTCCCTGAAAATCCGTCGGTTTTACTGCGTAAGTTTCTGCTTGTTCTGCTTTTTGTAAAATTTTTTCTGCCGTTCCGACCAGTTTAATATCTAAACCTTTCTTAATTTTTATAACTTTCGACATATTATATTGTTAGGTTATATTAATCAATAGGTTAAACAAATTTAACTAAAATATTATAACTGCTGCTTTTTTTATCAATAATAACTATTTTAATACTTATTTGTTTACCAATTGTGTTATTTTTTTAACAGCTTAGTTCTCCGAATAGCATTAGCTAAATAAAAATCAGATATTTAATTATTTTATTTTTTTGATTACAAATATAAATTTATCTATTAATATATATGTATTTATAAATCTCTTTTTTTACCCTTCGATGATTTAGTGATAACTACTGTTTTTATGATCAACCACTTTGACTAATTTTTTTTAACAAATCAACATTTTTAATATCAATTTTCCCTTTTTCATCTTTAATAATTCCTTCATTTCGTAAATTTTTCAATGTACGAACTACACTCATGGTCGACATTCCTGTAAATTCCGCCAAATCTTTCCGTGATAGAATCATCTCAAATTCCCTGGATTGAAATATATTTTCTGATAAATACATTAATGCATCAGCCACCCTTCCATTCATTTGTTTTTGCGTTAAACTGGCCATTTTATCGTAAAACTGCAAAGCTTCAATGTTTAATGATGAGATGACCGATTTTGCAAATTTATTATTCTTATAAATTAACTTTTCTATTACATTTCGGTCAATTGAACAAACTACTGTATCGGATAAAGCTGCAACAGAAAAACGGGCAATATTATCCGGATTAAATAATGAAGTTAAACCTATTAATTTTCCTTCAGGAATAATATCTAAAATAAGATTACTGTCAACATCAGTTTCCTTATAAATTTTGGTAAACCCTTCTTTTATGTACATTATATGAGTAACAAAAGAACCTTGTTTAGAAATAATTTCCCCCTTTTTAAATCGAATCTGAACTTTATTTTCGTTGGTTAGCAATAACTCTTTTTCATCTAATTGTTTAAAACAAAAAGATTTATGTTTGCATTCCTGGCATTCTGTTATCAATAATGATTTCATCATGGAATTAAAATAATAAAAAATGCAATTTATTCTTGATTGCAAATATATATCTATTTTCTTATAAATATAAATCTATATATGAATAGATTTTTATAATATTTACATCTATCAAATTTATATTAATTATATATTTTATAAAAGGCTATTTGTGAATAATTATTAGGAATTTGTATTGTAGTTTTACAACGTGTAAATATCTAAATATATATAATAATATATGCTATATATGAAAATCAAAAACTTCATCGCATTATTCCTAATCTTAATAGTTGTTTGGATATTAGTAAACAACTCCTTTTCTGGACAAATTATTATTATAGGATTTATCCTTTCGGCATTTATTGCGCTTCTTTTCGGAACAAATTTGCGGATTTTCGATGAGCTTAAATTTACGCCGACAGCGTTAGGGTACACTTTCATTTATCTTTTGGTTTTTTTAATCGAGTTAATCAAATCAAACCTCGATGTTGCCCGCAGGGTACTTACTCCCTCATTACCAATTAATCCGGGAATTGTTAAAACAAAAACCGTTTTAAAATCAAAAATGGGTCGTATGATTTTAGCTAATTCAATTACGCTTACTCCCGGAACACTTACTGTTGATATAGATGGCGATACTTTATATATACACTGGATTGACGTATGTTGCGAAGATATTGATAAGGCAACCAATGCCATTGTTAAAAAATTTGAAAAACATTTAGTTAAAATCTATGATTAATAAAATTCTTTTTATAGCAGCAATCATAATGTTGTTAGCGATTTTGCTAACACTTTACCGATTTATTAAAGGCCCTTCTGCTGCTGATAGGCTGGTGGCCTTTGATGTAATGACCGTAAGCTCTCTTGCACTTATTGCGCTCATTGCAAATTTTTCATCCCGGGTAATATATATTGATGTAGCATTAGTTTACGGATTACTTAGCTTCCTGGGGGTTATAATTGTTTCACGTTATCTGGAAAGGGGGTTATAATTATGGATAGCACAATAGGTATTATTGGTGCAATTTTGACGTTGTCAGGCTCTATATTTATCTTTTTAGGGGCTTTAGGTTTAGTGCGAATGCCCGATTTATTTAATCGTATCCAGGCAGGAACTAAAGCATCAACATTAGGTACATTCTTATCCTTAATCGGATTATTGATTATTACACCTCAATGGTGGGGTAAATTGATTTTATTAATGATATTTATTTTAATCACTAATCCCGTTTCATCCCATATTTTAGCAAGAGCAGCTCATTTTATTGGCGTCCCGTTGGCTGATAAAACGGTAACCGATAAATATAAAGAGGAAGAAAAGACTTTTTCGATTAAAGACGAAATAAAAAACGATACGCATGATTAATCTTTTAATAGCAATTGTCATCGGAATTTTAATTTTGATTATGGCCATTGTCGCCATACACAACAAAAATCTTGTAGTAGGCATTATAGCAGCAGGAGCCGTAAGTTTATTTGCTTCTATTCTGTATTTACTACTTGCTGCACCCGATGTTGCAATGACCGAAGCCGCCATAGGCAGTGGCCTTTCTACAATTATTTTCTTTTATGTACTCAATAAAATAAAGAAACAAAATGGTTAAAAACACTTTTATATTTGTTTTGCTAGTAGGCTTTGTATTTCTGTTTTTCAATCTTTTTGCTGATTTTACCGGAAATACAGAACTTAATAAGCTTGCCGGCCATTATGCAGAATCGGGGCATGAAGAAGTTGGCGCCGCTAACCTTGTAACAGCAGTTGTTGTTACTTATCGTGGATTAGACACCTTGGGCGAAGTTACCATTTTGTTCTTATCGGCTGCCATTGTAAGTTTTTTACTTAAAATTGAGACATCCTCAACAGATGACCGGAAACTTAGAACAACAAGTGAAATTTTAGATACTGCATCAAAAATTTTAGTTCCCGTAATTTTTATTTTTGGTATTTATGTTTTTATCAACGGGCACCTTACACCCGGTGGTGGATTTCAAGGGGGTGCAATTATAGCATCAGGCCTTGTGCTAATACTACTTGCAAAACCATTGAGACAGATTAGCCAAAAGCTGATTTCTATTGTTGAATCCATTTCGGGTTTAAGCTTTGTGTTGCTGGGTGTTGCAGGAATTCTTTTTGCTGCAGGATTTTTAGACAATAAAATTCTATCACTCGGTGAATTCGGCACTATTTTTAGCGCAGGCTTAATACCCATAATATACATTTTTGTGGGATTAAAAGTGGGCGCCGAGTTATCATCAATTATTACTAATTTACAGGAAAATCAGAACGAAGCATAATGGAAAATTTAAGTTTAGAAATCGTAACTTTAATTACAGGAATAGCTCTTTTGCTTATTGGTATATGGGGCTTACTTACCCAAAAAAATCTGATAAAAATGGTGATTGGGTTTGCTTTATTCGATACCGGGATACATATTATTATGGTAAGTATCGGGTACGTTAAAAATCGCACGGCTCCAATACTCGACCAGGCAGTAAAAACAAACCAAGCAGCAGAAAAAATTGTAGACCCTGTTCCACAGGCACTCGTTCTTACAGCTATTGTTATTGGGCTGGGAATTACAGCTTTAATGCTTGCCTTTGTTTTAAAAATGTATCAGAAAAAGAAATCTTTAGAAATCAATAATTTTAACGACTTAAAATGGTAGGACCTTTATATATTATTGCTATTGCATTAGGAACAGCTTTTTCATTGGGATTTTTTAAAAAAGCCAATCGGAATATACCTTATGCTATCATGTTTTTGGCCATAGCTTTTATGACATTTATCTCGGGCCAGTGGCTTTATGCTTTTTTAGCCAATCAGCAAGAAGCAATCCAGATTTTTACAGCCGGTTTTCAACCACCCTTTTCTATTAGCTTGCAAATGGGATTACACGAAGCGGTTTTTGTAAGTATGATTAATGGAATTGGATTATTATCAGCATTATACTTATACGAACAGTTCCGGGATAAAGGGGTGCAAATGATGATGGTTTTTATCCTGCTGTTTATGGGATTAAATGTTATCATCATGACCCGCGATATATTTAATTTATTTGTTTTTCTCGAAATCTCAACCATTGCCATCATTGGGTTAATTCTATTAGAAAAAAAAGAGCAAGCGATGAGTTCAGGATTTAAGTATCTGATTGCATCAGGAATAATAAGCGGGATATTGCTCATCGGGATTATTGCCATCTATTATTACAACGGCACACTATTCATTAATGACATTATTAGTTCAAACCCGCTTCTTCTGAAGGGTGGTTCTGTAGCTGTTTTTCTTACCTTAATGGCAATCGTATTAGAGTTAAAACCATTTCCTGTCAATGGCTGGGCTTTGGATGTTTATGAAAGTGCACACCCGGGAGTTGGAGCTATTTTATCTGCCGCAACGGGCACGGCAATGCTATTTGTATTGTATAAAATAACTCCCTTTATTGCTGATCCATGGTTTAATATGATTGCTACCATAGGAATCATCACATTTATTGGATCAAACCTCTTAGGAATTCAGCAAGAAAATGCACAGCGCTTATTAGGCTACTCTTCCGTAGGGCAGTTAGGATTAATTATGCTTGTTATCGGATTATCACCGTATCTTGGGGATAATTATCTATTTATCGGGTTTACCTTATTAATTAGCCATTTTCTGGCAAAAGCAGGTTTATTTTGGATAGCCGGCATTATCAAACAGAAAAAAATAAAAAACTGGTCTGTGCTCAGAAAAACGCCTCTTTTAATGGTATTGTTTGGTATATTTATCCTCACGTTGTTAGGATTTCCTCCATTCCCATCTTTTTTCGGTAAATGGGAATTAGTTATGGAACTTAGCAACAACCATCAGTTAGCCTGGATTATTGCAATTTTAGCCGGCTCATTTTTAGAAGCGGTCTATCTATTCCGATGGTTTGGCTACGCATTAAAAAAAGAGATTAAAGAAACTACATCCAAAATTCAATTTTCAAAAATTTTACCTCCCTTCCTATTTGGTATCACCAGCCTGGTCGCTGGTTATTATACCAATATTTTCCAGGGGGATGCCTATACAATCAACTACCTCCCTTTGGCCCTGGTTTTAATTATTACATTGATTGATTTTATTTCGGCAAAAATTAAAAACAGCTTAGCAATTCTTGCAATGGCCTATTATGGTTTCCTTACTTTACCCGGTTTATATGAAAATGATTTTATACGTTTTATTTTCATGGCCATCTTTATTGGCGGAGGAATTTTAACATTAATTGCCGGATATGCATATCAGGGTAAACGGAAAGGATTCTATCCTGCAGCATTATTGATGTTTGCCGGATTAGGCGGCATTATTGAGGCTCAAACTACGCTACAATTCTTTTTTGCCTGGGAAATCATGACTTTTGGCTCTTACCTGTTAATTATTAGAGGAAAACATTCCATTAAACATGGATTTAGTTATATCCTGTTTTCATTAGGAGGAGCTTATTTACTATTAATGGCATTTGGATTAATGAATGCCCAGGTTGGAATGCAAATTAGCGCACTAAGCGACATTAATACTCATTTAAACCTAATATTTAGCCTGTTAGCCATTGGTTTTATGACCAAAATGGCCTCCCTGGGATTACATATCTGGTTACCAGGAGCACATGCCGAAGCCGAATCGGATGTTTCACCTATGGTTTCAGCCATTCTGTTAAAAGCTGGAGTTTTTGGTTTATTAATCACAATATTAGCGATGGGAGCAGAATATGCCCAACATAGTACGTTACTTTATATTTTAGGTTGGATTGGTGCATTAACTGCATTGGTAGGAAACTTAGCTGCCAGTTTTCAGGAAGATGCCAAACGCCTTTTAGCGTATTCAAGTATAGGCCAGCTGGGTTATATTTTATTTGCTTACGCGATGGCTACTCATCTTGGATGGGTTGGTGGTTTTGTTTATGTAATTAACCATTTTGCTTTTAAAGCGGTTCTTTTCTTAACCATTGGAGCCGTTGTATTACGTGTAGGTACACATAAGATGTACGAGATGGGTGGATTAATCAAAAGAATGCCTCTGGCATTTATAGCCGTTTTAATAGGAATCATTACTTTATCCGGCGTACCACCATTATCGGGTTTTGCCGGTAAATGGTTCTTTTATCATGCATTAATTTCCAAAGGATGGTATTTTCAGGGTGCTGTTGTTTTATTTGCAGGAATCATAGCCTTTCTTTATTGCTTTCGGTTAATTCAATCCATCTTCCTTGGCCAGTTAAAAGATAATCACCGCAAGGTTAAAGAAATTTCTATATGGTTTATCATTCCAATTTACACATTAATCATAGGAATTATGATTTTTTCTGCACGTCCACATTGGATTCTGCAACCCATTAGCGAATATATCGCTCCTTATTTTGGCCGTGAGCTAACCTGGAATGGTTCAACAGCCATTGCCGAAATGGGATACTGGAATGGAGAATGGATTATGTACATCATCGGCGTAATGTTTGTGCTTATCCTTGGGTGGTTACTTTACACCAATGCCAAAGCACAAAAAGTAAAACAATTTAACATAGTATACAGCGGAGAAAGGCCATTTACTCCGGAAACAACACATATTGCTCATAATATGTATGCCGGATACAGTAAAGCCCTGGGATTTATTGTTGAGCCATATATTACAAAACTATGGAACAATATGTCTGATGCAATAGTACAACTAGGCGGACTGACTAAAAGGATATATAATGGCAATGGACAAACCTATGCCTTTTACATTATTGCCTATATAGTAATTACATTTTTTCTTGTTTTTTAATTTAAGATTACCATAGCTATGAACGATATTATAGTCAAACTTTTATGGACATTATTAGGCTTATTCATTGTGCTGAATTGGGGATTGTTAATGGGTGCAACCATGCGAAAAATTGTAGCGCGAGTAGCACATAGATATGGAATCCCTTTTTATCAACCCTGGCTCGACCTGATTAAATTGTATTCTAATCGTTCATCGATTAGTCATGGTGTAATGTTTTACTTAGGGCCTGTTTTCAGGCTTGGTGGGGGGTTGGGTATTTTCCTTTTTTTACCGCTTATCTATGGTTCCGAACATTTTAGTAATTTCTCATGGGCTGGTGATTTAATATTGATTTTATACTTCCAGTTTTTTGGAATGTTAGGCATGGCCTTAGGTGCAAGCGATGGAGGCCATCCAAATTCAGTAATTGGAATTACCCGTGGATTAGGACAGTTTACCACAGTTGAGGTACCATTAACCCTGGCAGTAATATCCATTGCACTCCAATACAATACGCTTTCAATCTCAGAAATAGTAGCAGCACAACAAGGGGGATTTCAAAACTGGACCTTAGTTACCAATCCTTTAGCTACAGCAGCAGCTATGCTTTCATTACTTGGATTATTCAGAGAAGCGCCCTTTAACTTAGTTAAGGCACCTAATGAAGTTCCCATTGGGCCACCTACCGAATATCACTCCGCTTTTTTAGGAATTCTAAGAACCAATGGGGCTCTTTTACATGTAGTTGAAGCGGCGTTATTTATGAATCTATTTTTTGGAGGAGCAACTCATTGGGTAGAATTTATTGTAAAAACATTCCTGGTTTATTTCTGGTCTGTTTTTGTTGGTGTTGTTTCTCCTCGTTTCAGAATAGAACAATCGGTAACCTGGTTCTTAAAAATACCTTTAGCGATAGGTATTTTGGCTGTAATTCTTTACATCTAACTAAAAATCATTTAGCATGTCAGATAATACTAAAAATATAGAAGAAAAAAAGGATAAATTTCTCGCTGAAGAGAACAAAAAAAGAATAGTAACCGGCCCGGATGGAGTCCAGTTTGAAGTAGACCCTTTACAGGATTATTTTTGCGATAAGCGGCCTGTTGCTAAGGACCCCAAAAATAAAGTTATTGAAAATTTTTTAAATTGGGCCCGTGCAGAATCATTATGGGTTCTGGGCTTTGGAACTGGCTGTGGTAATATTGAAATCCCACCACTATTAACTCCCCGCTTTGATGCTTTTAGATATGGTATTCAAATGAGGCCTACTCCGAGACAATCATCGGTACTTATTATTTCAGGATATTTAGCGGTAAAAACATTAAAAAGAGCCATTCGCTCTTACGAACAAATGCAAAATCCAAAATACGTACTTGCTTTAGGCAGCTGTACAATTAATGGAGGAATGTACTATGACAGTTACAATACCATTAACCGTTTAGATTACTATTTACCGGTAGATGTTTATGTGGCCGGTTGTATGCCACGCCCGGAAGCACTATTATCCGGATTTAATAAACTAAAAGAACGAATAAAAGCCGGAAGAGCTGAAGGGGCCAACGATTATGCCAACAAATTTGACTGGTACAAAGCCAATCAAAAAAAGATTATAAAAGATTGGAACATGCCTGATTATAATTGGTAATTACCGAACAGACTAAAAATATTAAAAAATGAAGGAAATCATTCAAGATATAAAAAAGAGATTCAATTGTACAGATGAGATTGAGCAATCAAAAACACAGACCTATATTACCGTTAAAAAAGAGTTAGCTATTGCTTTAATTACACATCTAAGAGATATTGAAGGTTTTACCCACCTGGTACTTTTAACGGCTGTAGATTGGATTGAAAACAACCAGTTCCAGCTAACCTACATGCTAAATAATCCAACAAAAAAGATTGATATAGGCGTCCGTGTTTTTATCAACCGCGAAACAGCAACCATGGACAGCGCACACCATTTGTGGGAACAGATGGCAACTTATCAGCGTGAGTTAAAAGAGATGTTTGGTATTGATTTCCCGGGTAGCCCAAGACTTAACGAGCCCTTTATATTAGAAGGATGGGATAATATCCCTCCGTACCGTAGAGATTTTGACACCTTAAAATATGCACAGGAAACCTTCTTCCCGCGCGAAGGAAGAGAGACCAATGATCCTGCTGAATTTATGAAGAAAAAGATGTATCCTGATGAAGAAAAATAATAAAATATGGCAAGGCGACCGGTCTAAATATCCGGCTTTTGATGAGTATGGAAACCCTATCATCGACTTAAAGTCGCATAAATTTACCAAATTGTGGCATGGGCCTAACCATCCCGGAGTTACCGGAAATATGTCGCTTGAACTTACCCTAAGCGGAGATGAAGTAGTGGAGGCAAAAACACATGTTGGATATTTACACCGTGGATTTGAAAAATTAATGGAACGCCGGTTATATATTCAATGTTTCCCTACATGTATCAGGATGTGTGTTCCTGAAGCGGATTCAAATGAATATGTTTTGGCAGCATCTATTGAAGAGTTAGGAGGAATAGAAATTCCTGAAGCTGCCTCATGGTTGAGAACTCTTGTTCTTGAAATGGCCAGATTACAAATTTTATTAAGAACTGTTCCGGGGCAGGCAGCAACTCTTTCCCTAGGGATGGGTGCTCAATGGGGAATGTATTTAAGAGACCTTATATTAGACCGCTTCGAAGAACTAACCGGAGGGCGTATTTATCATATGTTTATTATTCCCGGAGGAGTTCGGGGACTATTACCTGCCGGATTCAAAAAACGAATGGAAGAGAATTTAGTAGAGATTGAAGAATTTATTGATAAAATTGAGGATTTAATTTTTACCAACGCCATATTTAAAAAACGAACTATTGGTATCGGTTACATCGATCCTTCATGGGTAGATAAATATGGTATTGTCGGTCCAAATGCAAGAGCTGCAGGTTATAACCGCGATGTTCGAAAAGACTATCCCTATTTAAAATATAATGAACTGGATTTTGAACCTTATGTTGGCAAAGATTCTGATGTATTCACCCGTTCACAGGTAAGAAAGCATGAGTTAATTCAAACGGTTGACTTAATCCGGCAGATTCTTGCACAAGTTCCTGAAAAAGGAGATATTCGGGCAAAAACGCCTAATGTACTTCATTGGGAACTTCCCAAAGGAGAAACCTATCAAAGAAGTGAATCTTCAAGAGGGGAATATGGCTTATATGTGGTTTCCGATGGTTCCAAATACCCAAGGAGGGTAAATCTTAGAGGACCCAGTTATACTCATGCTGTAGCATTACTCGAAAAACTATTAATCAATGCAAACATTGCTGATGTTCATTCAATCATGGTATCATTACAAACATGCCCGCCTGAAATTGAACGATAATAGTTATTGTATGGATTTAACAAATGATTAAAATTGGCAAAATGACAAAATTAAAAGACATATTAACCCCTTTTACCGCCTGGAAAAATGTTTTTGAAGATCCCAAAACGGTAAAAGATCCATTAAATGACCGACCAGGAGCCGAAAGATACAGAGGCTTTCATAAAAACGATATTGAAACCTGTATTGGTTGTGGCACATGTGAGGAGATCTGTGAAAATCAAGCCATTGATTTGGTTCCTGTAGAAGGCATCGAAACAAAAGACGGGGACAGTGGATTACGACCCAGAATTGATTACGGAAGATGTTGCTGGTGTGCACTTTGTGTTGATATTTGCACCACAGGGTCGCTAACTCTAAGTAACGAATATACCTGGGTTTCCGAAGATCCTGAAGACTTTAGATTTACTCCCGGAGTTGATAAAAAACCCTGGGACAATAATGAATCAGGATGGAAAAAACCCGAACATGGCTATGAATTATATCCCCTTGAGCGGGTTGAAATGGAGCATCTGAAACCGGAAAAGAGAGATCAATCATTTATCGAGATCATTAAAGGTTACTCGAAAGAAGAAGCACAAAAAGAAGCCGACCGTTGTGTGGAATGTGGTATATGTGTTGCAACCTGTCCGGCACATATGGGAATCCCTGAATACATTAAAGCCGTTAGGGAAGATAATATTGAAGAAGGATTTAGAAAGTTGTATGAGACCAATCCATTACCCGAAATTTGCGGAAGGATATGTACTCATAAATGCGAAACGGTATGTTCTGTCGGGAATCTGGGTGAGCCCTTATCTATCCGATGGCTCAAAAGATATATCGCCGACCAGGTGGATTCTGAAAACTATAAACAAATTTTGGGAACCGATGGCATTGAAAATAAAGATAAAAAGGTGGCGATTATTGGCTCCGGACCATCGGGATTATCAGCAGCATACTACTTAGCCCTCATGGGATACCAGGTTAAAATATTTGAAGCTTATCCACAAGCCGGCGGTATGATGCGTTATGGAATTCCGGAGTATCGATTACCTTACGACCAGATTGACAAAGATATAAATTATATTCTGTCATTAGGTGTTGAAATAGAATACAATACACGAATAGGCAAAGATATTCCTCTTGAAAATCTTCAGAAAGAATACGATGCCGTATTTTCAGGTACAGGATTGCATTTAGGCAGAAGTACCCGAATACCGGGAACGGATCATGAAAATGTTTACCAGGCCATAGATCTACTGCGAGATATTACCATGGGGAAAGAAGTCCCTGTTGCTGAAAAGATAGTCGTAATTGGAGGAGGAAATGTAGCAATGGATATTACCCGCTCGCTGGCACGTTTACAAAATCAGAAGTATGGTAAAGTACATATAACTGCAACCTCGCTTGAATCTGAGGATATTATGCCCGCCGACCGGGAAGAAGTGGTAGAGGCGCGCGAAGAAAAAGCAACCATTGAACCCGGATGGGGACCGACATCCATCGAGATTGAAAACAATAAAATTAAAGGATTGCATGTGCAGAAATGTACTTCTGTTTTTGATGACGAGGGCCGTTTTAGTCCTAAGTTCGATGAATCACAAACAAAATTTTTCGAAGCTGATATGGTGATTGAATCCATTGGCCAGGGAATGGATATTGAATACATCAGCAAAGATATCCGTGAACAGATGGAGTTTGACCCTCGAGGTAGGATTATTGTTGATAATTATTTCCAAACAGGTGCCAAATGGCTATTTGTTGGTGGCGACATTATCCAGGGCCCGGATGTTATCCACGGTATTGCCAACGGACATAAAGCAGCCATAGGAATTGACCGGTTTTTAATGAATAAATAATTTAAAATTATTTTGCTATGATAGATCTTTCGACCGAATACATGGGGTTAAAACTAAAAAACCCAATTATCGCTGCCAGCTCAGGACTAACCGATACGGCAGAAAAAGTAAAAAAACTGGAAGATAGCGGTGTAGGTGCTGTTGTGTTAAAATCATTGTTCGAAGAACAAATCCGTATGGAGGTTGATTCTCTGGGAATGAACAACATGTTTAATACGTATTCAGACAACGAAAATTACATTGCCTTTTACACCAAACAAAATACCGTAAACGAGTATTTAACCCTCATCAAAGACTCCAAAGCAAAAGTAAATATTCCGGTTATTGCCAGCATTAATTGCTACTCCATGGGCGAATGGGTTGAGTTTGCCCAAAAAATTGAAGAAGCAGGAGCTGATGGCATTGAATTAAATATGTTTATATTACCCGGAGATACTGAACTAAAAGGAGAAAAAATTGAACAAAAATATTTTGACATTATCCAAAAAGTTCAGGAACATACCTCGCTACCTATCGCTGTGAAATTAAGCTACTATTTTTCGGGAATGGGCGAAATTTTAAAGCGTATCTCTCAAACCGGAATAAAAGGAATGGTATTATTTAATCGTTTTTACAATCCTGATGTTGATTTGGAAAATGAAAAAATAAAACCTTCGAGAATTTTTAGTGTCCCTGAAGAAAACTCGATGTGTATCCGTTGGATTGGGTTACTATTGGGTAAAGTAAATTGTGATATGGCTGCTTCAACGGGTATTGATGATGGATATACCGCATTGAAAAATATATTGGTCGGAGCCAAAGCCGTTCAGGTAGCATCTACTTTATATCAAAATAAATTAGGACATATTAACCAAATGCTAAAGCATATGGAATCATGGATGCAGAAGAAAGGCTACAATTCTGTCCAGGAAATTATTGGAAAATTAAATTACTCCAAACATAATGTTGAATTGTACGAAAGAGCTCAGTTTATGAAATATTACTCGAGTTACGAATAAAAATAAGAAGGAGAATGAGGGTGTCCAAAAAGGTTTGAAAACGTCATTCCGAACGCCGTGCCTGCCGGCAGGCAGGAAGTGAAGGAACCGCAGCACGAAGTGCAAGTTCAACGAAGTTAATCTTTTTGAATTGATAATCAACAGATTAACTTCGTTGAGCTCCCTTCGGTCGGTTCCTTCGTCATTCCTCCTCGGAATAACGACGATTTTTGACTTTTTGGATACCCTCTTTTTTTGCTATACAAATATAATTATGTAGATATATTGATTTGTATTAGATATTTTTCTATTTTTACGTAAACAAAAATTTTACACCTATGGTAGCTAAAGAAATTTTAGAAAAAAAGAAAGAACAAGGGAATCATAAAGTGAGTACAATAACAGAAAACACTTCTGCTTTTGAAGCCATAGCTCAATTGGACAAATTAAAAATTGGTTCGTTATTAGTCATCAACAATAAAAATGAAATCTTAGGAATTGTTTCGGAGCGTGACATTTTATACAAATGCTATAATTCGGAAATCCCTCTAAAAGAAAGAAGTATCAAAGATTTAATGACTCCAAAGGAAGATCTTATCATTGGGAAATTGGAAGATGATACGCACTATTTGCGAAATGTAATGACTCAGAAACGAATCCGGCATATTCCTATTATTGATGATTCAGGCCAATTAGCAGGTATTGTTTCTTCAGGCGATATCCTTAAAAATGAACTGAAAGTAACCGAAAAAGAAGCCCGGTTACTACGCGAACATATCAGGAATCCTTTTGGGATACATTTGTATGATGAATGAAAAAAACGATTAAATTATACATCAAGTTTTCCGGGTTTAATCTTACTATCCATATCCTCAACCTCTTTGTCAGGATGATCGGCAAAATATTGTAAATCTTTAACAAACCCGTCAATATCCTTATCCGAAAATCCTTTCTCTTTTGCAGCCTCTTCGAGTGTACCCCAAATTGGTTCTCCACAGGCAATACACTTTATCCCTTCGTTCATTAAATATTTTACCGATTGTGGTACTTCTTCCACCAATTCATCAATGGTTATGTCTTTTGTAATTTTCATATGATCTCTTTTTTACCTATAACCTATAACATTAACAAATGTTCACAAAAGAAGTATTAATGAATAACATATTGATTTTCCTTCGCATGACAAGACGGGCTTGTTTCGGTTTCCGGGAAATATTTGCCAATTAAATGATATAAGTCGATATCGTACTCTTTCATCTCTTCACGGGTATTTACTGCATTATGTTTACCATCCGGAAAAGGAACTTCTGCGTTAACATCAAACCAGTTTTGAACTCCTTCGGCCCAATATTCCCAAATATTTGTTGCGGCATAAGTATTTTCATATTTCCCTTCGGCAATGGCTTGATCCAATAATTGTTGCAACACCTCATTAAAATCATGATGAACAGGTAAAATTCCTACTGCATGAATCGTATGTGCAAATTCATGAATAAGAATATCCTCAGCATGATATTTATCGATCTGGTAACAAAGAAGATTCTCTTCTGCACAAGAGGTTAAAGGTAACTCTACAGTACCTCCTAATCCTCTGGCTCTTACATCCCAATTAAGACTTGTATCATTTTCCAAATGAGCATGTTCCGGAATATCTGTCGTTCCCTCATATCGAGCCATTATGGCAACCCTCGTATTTACTTTAACCATTTCATCTAAAACAACTTTAGGTAAACCATTGGTCATAAATAAAATGATTTCATAAGCTTTGTATAATGCCTCATCAGGCACTTTGTGTGATGAAATAATATGGATACCGTTTGCATTCATATATTTTTTATAAAAAGGGCCTAATTGCAAGCTTTCGGGAGGTGAAATAATAGATACGTTTGACTTACTTTTTGGTTGTGCAATCCCCACAGACAATGACAAAAATAAGATACCCGTAATAGTAAACAGAGTAATGACTGATCTCATCGGTTTATATCTTTAAGATTTCATGTAAAATTACAAAATCTGTACTATTTACCTCAATAAAAAAATTTTGTGAACGAACAAATTTAGTATGTGCAGTAAAAGTTTATATTTTTCGATATATCTTTTTAGGAGCATACAAGCTAAGGGTAACCACCCGGGCAATCATAAACAACATAAATGCTGCCCATAACCCATGATTCTGAAAGAAATGATGCAGTAAAAAATACGCCGGCAGAAAGATTAAAAAAACAGATATCAACATCGCGTTACGCATACTGGCCGAGGCTGTTACGCCGACAAATATGCCATCCCAGATAAACGCTCCAAAAGTTAAAACCGGGATTAAATATACCCAAACCAAATAAGGCTGAATCGATTGAATAACCTCCTGGTTATCGGTAAAAATACTTAGCAATAAATTATCGCCAAAATAATACGCTACGGTAAATATTACTGACATTAATAAGCCCCAATAAAAAAGCAGTTTAGAAACTTTAATCAACCGTTCTTTATCTTTAGCACCAAAATATTTTCCGGCCAGTGCCTCGCCTGCATAAGCAAAACCATCCACGATGTAGGCATAAATAGTAAAAAACTGTAAAAGAAGTGTATTTACGGCCAGTAATGTATCCCCATATTTGGCCGACTTTGCGGTAAAAAACGATAAGGCAAAAACCAGGCTTAAGGTTCTGATAAGTATATCTTTATTTACATTAAAGAAAATTTTAAGTTTATCGATTTGAATAATTTCTTTAAAACGGAAGTATTTAATCAGCCTTTTTTTATGATTTAAGATATACATAAAAGCCACAATTAATCCGGAATACTGGGCAAAAACGGTTCCCAATGCCACACCGTCCGATTTCATTCCAAAAAACTTAATCAATGTAACATTAAAAACAATATTTAATACATTGATGGTTATCGCTATCATCATCGGAATTTTAGCATTCTGCATTCCGATAAACCACCCGGTAATGGAATAAATAGCAATAGTAGCCGGTGCGGCCCAAATACGAATATAAAAATACTCACGGGCAAAATACTCTACCTCCTCACTCCCATTGATAATAAGAAAACTCAGCCACTCAATGGGTTTTTGTAAAATAAGCAAAGCTATTGCTCCGGCTAATCCTACTAAAAGCGCACGGTACAATAACTGGAAACTTTCTTTAATATCTCTTTTTCCAAACGATTGGGCAGTAAAACCACTGGTTCCCATCCGCAAAAAACTAAATCCCCAGTAAATAAAGTTAAAAATCATGCTCCCCAACGCAATCGCTCCTATATACACTTTCGATTCAAGGTGCCCAACCAGCGACAAATCAACAATGCCCAATAACGGAACGGTGATGTTACTGATAATGTTTGGAATGGCGATATTTAAAATTCGTCGGTTCATGAGTTATTTCAATGCACTAAAATAATTTTTTAAAAATTAGTAAACAATACCAATTTTCTTTTGTTATACAATTAAATCATTTAGAACGAGTCTAAATAAAAATAAAAAAATGTCTAACCATTAAAATTATAAAATTATGGCTTTTGAATTACCAAAATTATCATACAGTTACGATGCATTAGAACCTTATATTGATGCACGAACTATGGAAATACACCATACCAAACATCATGGTGGATATACCAATAAGTTAAACGATGCAATAAAAGGAACTTCTATTGAAAATCAATCGATTGAAGAAATATTAAAAGAAGTTTCAAAACATCCAACAGCTGTTAGAAACAATGGTGGCGGGTATTATAACCACAAACTCTTTTGGGACATCATGTCTCCCGACGGAGGTGGCGAACCATCAGGCAAATTAATGGATGCTATAAAAAAAGACTTTGGCTCTGTCGATAACTTTAAAAAAGAATTTAACCAGGCTGCGGCAACACGTTTTGGCTCGGGTTGGGCATGGCTGATTAACCAGGACGGAAAATTAGTCATTGCATCTACTCCAAACCAGGATAATCCGTTAATGGATATCAGCGAAGTAAAAGGAACCCCGATATTAGGGCTGGATGTATGGGAACATGCTTATTACCTGAAGTATCAAAACAGAAGGCCAGAATATATTGATGCTTTCTGGAATGTAGTTGACTGGAATAAAGTAGAAAAGCGTTTTGTTTAATTGTTTTACAAACTGCCCATAAGCAAAAAGGGCAGATATGTAAGTGTAATTTAAGTTTAATAAGGCCGGGAAAAATCCCGGCCTTTTTGTTGTAATTCCCTTTTTTATTCATTAAATTTGTTTAACAATTTATGTTAAACCTTAAAAATAATCATTATGGCTTTCAAACTACCTGATTTACCCTATGCATACGATGCACTAGAACCTGAAATATCCAAACGGACGCTTGAGTTCCATCACGACAAGCA
>JASGMZ010000211.1 GCA_030156305.1 Bacteroidales bacterium
GCACAGGAAGGAACCCCGTATATTACCCATTTTAAGGAAGTACAAGAGCTGGAAACGCAAAACTGGAGCATTAGTCAAACCAACGAGGATATTATGCTCTTTGCTAACCGCCGTGGAATTTTAACGTTCGACGGACAAACATGGAACCAGCACAAACTACCCTACATTCCTCTGGTTGTTAAAAAAAATCCTTACAACCAAAAAATATATATTGGTGCGAATAATAATTACGGAATCTTAACAAAAAATAACAAAGGGTTGTTTGAATATCACTCGCTTGTTCCCGATACCGCAAATATTGGTTTAATTACCCAAATAAAGTTTACCGATACTACCATTTTCTTTTACGGCGAACAAACCATCACGCGCCATAGCATAAATCATTGGAGTGATTATAAACGATGGGATGCCGGAAATAAATCGTTTACCGGAATAGTTCTAACCCCTAAAAATACTTTTTTTAATGTTTCGGGCGAAGGGCTCTACCGGCTCGAATGCGATACGCTCTTTCCCATCGTTACGGGTTTTTATACGGAAAATAGTGAAATACTTTTCAGCCTGCCCTACAACGACCAACGCGTAATTGTGGGTACCGACGATAGCAAACTATATACTTTTGACGGGATAAAATATTACAATTATACCATTAATGATGACGGTTATTTAAAAGAAAGTATCCTGGCAGATGCGGTAAATATTTCAGATACGTTAATTGCTTTTGCTACCTTATATGGCGGGGTGGAAATTGTCAACAAAAATACGGGTAAAATAGCCTATACCATTAATTATCAAAATGGGTTGCCCGATGATGAGATCTATTCATTAGGAGTGGATAATAATAACGGACTTTGGCTGACCCATGAATTTGGAATAAGCCGGGTGGATTTTAACCTGCCCATACGCAATTACAGCCATTATCCCGGGTTGGAAGGAAACCTAATTGCCTCTCTTTGGCATAATAACCAACTGTATGTGGCTACCAACGAGGGTGTATATTTCATAGACGAAGTAAAAAATTATACGGAGGTAGAAGTTTTGGTGAAAATAAAATCCAAACAGACAAAAAAAAGTACCCCCTCACAAACAAAACCGGAAACTGAAACGGAACAAGAAGAAGATAAAAAACCTATCCGCAAGTTATTTTCCAAACTATTTGGCCATAAAGAGCAAGAAGATAGCAGCCAAAAAGAACCGGATACTCCTAAAGAAAAAACTCAAGCGGCTTCTGCAAAACCTCGGTATGTAAAAAAAACGGTTAGCAAACTAAAATCAACACATCACGTTTTTAAGAAAATATCAGGTATTGATGAAAAATGCAAACAACTGGTATCTACCGAACAAGGAATTTTAGCAGCTGCCAATACAGGATTGTACTACATAAAAAATCAACAAGCCCATAAAATCATTCATAACAGGAATATTCAATATATCAGCAAACCAACAGCGGGAGAAGATTATTTGTTAGCTACCAATACAGGGATTCTAAAACTATCGTTTAAGGATAACGAATGGATTTCATCAGGCTTTGCTGTTGATTTTCAGGAGCCTGTATATTCTATCCATAAAACAGGAAATACGGTATGGTGTGGTGGAATCAATAAAGCTTACCAGATAAAAACGGATAGCCTGGGACAAACGGTTTCGTTCAAGAGTTACAAAGCCCAAACTGATTTCCCTGAGACATATTATTTGGATCGTACCAACGACACCATTTTTCTTTTTCTTGAATCAGGAATATTTTTTTACCATGAAAAAACAGACTCTTTCAAAACTTATCCACTAGAAAATGTACTCTCGTCAAACCTTAAATTTATCCTTGTGGAACAAGGAATTCCATGGATTTATCATCAGCACCGGTGGCAATGTTTAAACAGGAACAAACCCTGGTCGGATTTTGAGCAATCATTACTCAAATTATTTGAGGATATCAATGCCATCCATACGGATTCTCAAAATAACCTGTGGGTCATTAACAATAATTCGGAAATCTATAAAATAACGCATAATGCAGACTATCATTCGAAATCCTCTTTCGATGTTTATCTAAAAAGTATAACCAATGAAAAAGGATTACATTTTGCATTATCGGATTTAGTGTTTGAACCAGACAATAATGCGATTTATGTAAATATCACAGCCCCCAGCTATTTAAAAAAACAATCCACTCAATATCAGTATTTTATTGAAGGATTGATGAATAGCTGGTCGAAATGGAGTACCAATCAAACCATAAACTTAATCGTAAAGCCCGGACGATATACCTTACATGTAAGGGCAAAAGATATTTTAGGAAATAAAAGCCAGATTAAATCCATTCAGTTTACGATAAAACCACCGTTTACCAAAACGCTAGGGTTTTATATTTTCATGGGAATCGTAATCCTTATGGGTTTTTATTTAATATATAAGCTAAGGCAAAAAAAATTAATTCATGACAAGAAAATTTTAGAGCAAAAGGTCAAACAACGAACCCTTGAAATACAAGAACAGAAAGCAGAAATTGAGGCCCAGCGGGATGAGCTGGAAGCTCAACGCGACGAGATTTTAAGTCAAAAAGATAATATCACAGATAGTATAACCTACGCAAGTAGGATTCAAAAAGCCATGCTCCCGATGAATGAGCATTTTGATCAATCATTTAAAGACCATTTTATTCTCTACAAGCCACGCGACATTGTGAGTGGTGATTTTTACTGGATTGCTGAAGATACGGAAAAAATTTATTTTGCAGCTGCTGATTGTACAGGCCATGGTGTTCCCGGAGCTTTTATGAGTATGCTTGGTATTTCGTCTTTGAATGAAATTATTAGCGGGGATAAACAGAAATTAACCGCTGCCAAAATTTTAAATCTGCTACGCGAAAAAGTGAAATTTTCACTACATCAAACCGGAAAAGAGGGAGAAGCAAAAGACGGAATGGATATCGCCCTGTGTATTTTAGACAAAAAAACAATGATCCTTGAATATGCCGGAGCGTACAACCCTTTGTATCATTTCAGAAACGGGAAACTTAATGAATATAAAGCCGATCGTATGCCTATCGGCATTTATCATATGGAAAAAGAAACATTTACCAATCACGAAATAACGATAATGCCAGGGGATACAATTTATCTTTTTTCTGATGGATATGTGGATCAATTTGGAGGGCCTGCACAAACAAAATTTAAATCTGCCAACCTGAAAAAACTCTTCACAGAAATTGTAAATCAACCTATGGATAAACAAAAAGAGATACTGGAAGAAAAATTTAACCAATGGAAAGGAGATTTAGACCAGGTAGATGATATCATACTAATTGGAATAAAATTTTAAAAGGACAATTTTTAAAAATTATATTTTTTCAAAAATTTATCGCCTCCGGTACGGGTTTTTAAAATTTTTCGCAGCTCCCTTCGGGTAGGATTTAAAAAATACCGGGTGTCTTGTTCTTTGGAGGTATCGTTATATTCTTTAACGGAGGTAATAGATTTTATTTTATCAATGTCTTCTTTCGTTAAAATATCATCATACTCCAGGGTATCACCATTCAGATACAAAATTTTAACTTTCCAATATTCACCGGTATCTCTGGAATTTAAAAAATAAACATTCCTGTATTCACGTAAAAGTTGATCTTCCGATATTTCAAACTGTACCTCATCTTTCCATGAAAATATATTCACCGAATCACCAAACGATTTCACTTTAATGTGCCAATTATCGGTAAAGAGAAAACTCGTATCTTTTGGTAACGAGTCTCCTGTTTCCTCTTGAAATTCAACTTTCGACATCCATAATTTTTCATGAAACTGTTTAATAACCTTATTTTTATTGATGATAATTACCGAACTATCATCGATTGACATATACTTGCCAATCAATTCATTAGGGAAAGTATCCAAATTTTTTCTTCCTTTTGGTTGTGGTGTTCCAAACCAGATATAAGAGCCACAGCTTACCAAAAATAAGATGAACAGTAAGATTAATATATCTTTTTTCATTACAAATGGTTTACTAATCTGTTGCAAATTACAAATAAAAATAAGAAAAGTAAAGTTTACAAAAAAAGGGTGCCACAAAAGCAGCACCCCCACACTTTAATTATTAACTTAAAAAATCAAAAATTATGAAAAAGAATTATTTTTTGGGAATATTTTTTAGTGTTTCCAATAAGAAATCATAAAACTTCTGAACGCTTTCAATATTCACTTTTTCATCGGGAGAGTGTGGATATTTAATGGTTGGCCCAAAGGATATGGTATCTAATTTGGGATAACTTTCCATAATAATTCCACATTCTAATCCGGCATGTATTCCTTTTATTTCGGGTACTTTTCCCCATTTTTTATTATATACATCCTGCATAACCTTTAAGATGGGCGAATTGACATTTGGTTTCCACCCAGGATATGCTCCTGCGTGATTAACCTCAGCACCTGCTAATTCGAATACACAACGCATCATATTGGCCAAATCTTCTTTTGCCGTATCTACAGAACTTCGTTGTAATGATCCGGCCAGGATAAATCCTTCATCTTTTTTAACTACGGCCAGATTTGTGGATGTTTCAACTAAACCTTCCATCGAATCGCTCATACGCATCACACCGTTTGGACAGCCATACACACCCTTGATTAAATTATTATGAGTTTTCTCATCTATCACTTTATTGGGCATGTCGGTTTCTTTATAAGAAACGTTAAGGCCAGGTTCTGTAACGGACAGCTCTTCTTTAACAATAGGAATAAGTTCATCGATAAAATTTTTGAACTCCCCAACCTGCGCATTAGGAACTACAACAACAGCAAATCCTTCGCGAGGAATAGCATTCCGTAAATTACCCACCTGGATGTCAGCTAAACGAATATCCAGGGTTTTGTTTACCTGATACAAGAAACGATTTAAAACTTTTGCAGCATTTCCTCGTCCTAAGGCAATATCAAGCCCTGAGTGCCCGCCTTTCATTCCTTTCACTTCTATTCGGTAAGCCACCGTATCAGCAGGTACGGCTTCTTCTTTATAATGAAATTTTGCATTGGTATCTACCCCTCCGGCACATCCAATATATAGTTCACCTTCTTCTTCAGAGTCGGCATTGATTAAAATTTCACCTTCTAAAAGGCCTGGTTTTAATTTTCTTGCACCGGTCATTCCGGTTTCTTCGTCCACAGTAAGTAAAACTTCAATCGGGCCATGTTCAATATCTTTTGATTTTAATACGGCCAATGCAGCAGCAACACCAATACCATTATCCGCACCTAACGTAGTATCTTTGGCAGTAACCCATTCACCATCAACATAGGCCTGAATCGGGTCTTTTTCAAAATCGTGTTGGATGTCACTATTTTTTTGTGGAACCATATCGAGGTGTCCTTGCAAGATAACCATTTTACGATCTTCCATC
>JASGMZ010000212.1 GCA_030156305.1 Bacteroidales bacterium
TCAAGGCGTAAATAAGGCGAATAGCCATAGCTATTTAACGATTTTACAACGAAGAAAAAGGGCAAAAGAACAAGCCAAAATGTATAGGTTATTTACTTATAAGCCCTAAGTTAGTGGTTTGATGACAACCTGCCTGCCGTTCTAAACTGGCACAATTTGGCCGAAATCATTGGCAAAAAATCTGAATAGTGGCAAAACCCGAACCGTATTATCCAATGGAAGACGATAAAAGTATAAAAACTAAAATTTTTTCGAAAAATACCAGCTGAATTGCAAATTCTGCTTATCAGGTTTAAACCCACGTTAAAGCATATCATGCCCTACCTGGTATTTTCATGTACACTGAACGAAAACAATAAATCAAATGATTAGGTTGGATTTTGATAACTTTTTTTAACTTAGTATATATTTTTAAGGAGAGCATGCAGATAAGACCTGAGCTTAAGCTCCTTTGTTCGATTTTTTGCTTATAGCAAATTAACCGCAGGCAAACTGAACAGAAATGTAAGAAAATGACCATTTTGTAGTAACATATAAAATTTAATCGACTTATTTTAAATGATTAAAATAAAAGAAAGAATGAAACCCCACTCAACAATAATAAGGATAGTGATGTTGCTATTCATTGTCAACTCATTTTCAACACCCGGAATTTCTCAAGACACTACCTATACACAATTTATAGAAGCTGGGGGTGGAATGGGATATAGTGAATCGGTGCATGGAGCCTTTAATGCAGGGTTAACATTTTTTTTTCATCCATATCTTACCAGTATTGCTGATTATAACCAGTTTTATGGAAAATCGGGTACTCTTTTTCATGAAATAAATTTAAAATTTGGCCCATATATTAGAATAAGGAATATCACCTACATCTCACTATCTGCAGGAATTTCGTATATTTTTAATCAATCGGAGTATGAAACAAACTATTTCGGTAATCTATATTTACCTGCTACTACCTACGAAGAGAATAAATTTTTGAATGTTCCCATTCAGCTGAAAATCAATGTTGGATTATCCCCAAGAATTTCTCTAGGATTAAAAGGCACCTACAACTATCTTTGGGATGAGTATGAGGAAGATAAAGGCACAATCGTATTCTTTTTAAGTTATGCCTTTTAATTATAATTCATTGAAACACAACTTTTTCCTTTACTTCAGTATCTGGCAATGTTAAATTCTTTTTTCTGAACACACCAGAAACCATTTACCTGTTGATTATTCTGTAATAGGGAAATAGTCTATAATAGCTGGATGACCATAGCATATGTAACCCTTAACGAAGGGGCGAACTCGTTCGTTAAATAATTTCCTCGGGCTTATATCGTCTCATTTATAAGCTTACCTAATATTTCCATCTATTCGCCAGTGCCACCAGCGATAACATGACAGGCACTTCCACCAGCACACCAACAACGGTTACCAAGGCAGCCGGTGAGTTTAAGCCGAAAAGAGAAATGGCAACGGCTACGGCCAGTTCAAAAAAGTTGCTGGCACCAATCATTGAAGCAGGGGCACAGATAGCGTGCGGAAGTTTTAGTTTTCTGCCACCAAACCATGCCAGAAAAAAGATAAAGTAGGTCTGGATAACCAATGGCACCGCAGCAAGCAAAATGATAAACGGATTATTCAGGATATTCTGTCCCTGAAAAGCAAACAATAATACCAATGTGATTAAAAGGGCAATAATACTTACGGGCTTTAGTTTGGGCAAAAACACTTTTTTGAACCATTCTTCTCCGCGCCGTCGTATCATCAATCGCTGGGTAATTACGCCTGCTACCAGCGGAATAACTACAAAAATAACAACACTCGCTACCAGTGTATCGTATGGGATGGAAATGTTGGTAATTCCGAGTAATAATCCCACAATAGGAACAAAAGCAATCAAGATAAATAAATCGTTTACCGAAACCTGCACCAGCGTGTAGTTGGGGTCGCCATCGGTAAGGTAACTCCATACAAAAACCATCGCGGTACAAGGAGCAGCACCCAGTATAATTGCACCGGCAATATATTCGCCTGCCAGCGCCGGGTCAATCCAGGCAGCATAAATTTTAGAGAAAAATATCCAGGCAAAAAAGGCCATGGAAAAGGGTTTTATTGCCCAGTTAATAATCAACGTCCATACTACCCCGCGTGGTTTTTTTCCTATTTTTTTTATGCTGGAAAAATCAACCTGAAGCATCATGGGATAAATCATTAACCAAATAAGTACAGCTACAGGAATGTTTACTTTTGCAAATTCAAGGCTGCTAATGGCTTCGATTGAATCGCCAAAAAAATAGCCAAGGCCTATCCCCGCGAGGATTCCAAGAGCTACCCAGAGAGTTAAATATTTTTCAAAAAATCCGATTTGTTTTTTTTGTACCATATTTTGTGATTTTATCGTATTATTTTTTTGCTTTTACGGTGATACTGTAAATTCCGGTTTTCTCTTTTTTAAATTTCCGTAGCTCATCCATCGAAAGATATTTTAACAGGATAGGATTAGGAATGGCTATCTCTTTTTCCTTTTCGATGGAAACATCTGTAAAATTATTTTCCAGAATGATTTTTAGATAATCATTTTTTTGTATGGCTCCTGATATGCAACCTGCATACATTTCGGCATCCTGCTTAATCTTATCAGGTAAATCACCCGAAAGTACCACATCGGAAACACAAAAATGCCCGCCGGGTTTTAATACGCGGTATATTTCTTTAAATGCTTTTGCCTTATCAGGAACTAAATTCAACACACAGTTCGAAATCACCACATCAAAAGCGTTATCGGGCAAAGGCATTTCTTCAATATCACCCAGCATAAATTCTACATTGGTATAACCTAATTTTTGATTGTTTTCCAGGGCTTTTTCAACCATGGCTTCGGTAAAATCGATACCGGTTACTTTGCCTTTCTCGCCTACAAAAGCCCGTGCCACAAAACAATCATTCCCTGCGCCACTTCCAAGGTCCAGCACATGGTGGCCTTCTTTTATTTCGGCAAATTCGGTGGGTAATCCACAACCCAGCCCTAAATCAGCGTTTTTATGATATCCTTTAACATGATTATATTCGTCACCAATCATACTGATTTCTGATTCACCGCAACATCCGGTACTTCCACAACACGAACTTTCGTTTTGTGTTTTGGATTGAAGGGCAATTTGGCTGTATTTTTCTTTTACAATAGCTTTTAAATCTTTGCTCATACT
Source organism: Bacteroidales bacterium (assembly GCA_030156305.1). Taxonomy (GTDB): domain Bacteria; phylum Bacteroidota; class Bacteroidia; order Bacteroidales; family UBA12077; genus UBA12077. The sequence goes on from JASGMZ010000212.1 coordinate 3,201, forward strand.
TTGGGTTTTATTTCGTTGATATACAATTTATAAAATGCTTCTTTAATGCCATCGCGGGTTTTTCGGAATTCGTTCCGGATGTGCTCATCTGTTCCGGTAGCCTTCGACGGGTCATCGAAACCTATATGCAAACGGTGTTTTACTTTGCCCATAAAAGCAGGGCAGGCTTCGTTGGCACCACCGCAAACCGTAATTACATAATCCCATTCCTGGTCAAGATACATATCTACCGAATCGGAGGTGTGATGACTGATATCAATGCCAATCTCTTTCATCACGGCAACCGCTTTTTCGTTTAGTTTCCCGGATGCATCGGTACCTGCCGAACGTACATAAAGATTATTGTCAAACGATTGCAAAAAACCGTGAGCCATCTGGCTGCGGCATGAATTTCCTGTACAAAGAATTAATATTTTCATAAAAATAATAGTAAAGTTTTTATCTGTCTCGTCTGCGTAACATACATGCACACGAGCCGGTTAAACGTTCTGTTTTATCTTCTTTTATGGGTAGCCCGTCGCGTTCCCACTCAACTATTCCTCCGGCCATGTTGGCAATATTTTCAAACCCTTTTTCTTTCAAAAACAGCATGGCCTTTTTACTGTTAATACCGGTTGAATCGGCAATAATTAAGGGTTTATCAGAGGGTAGTTCATGCAAATTTTCAGCTAATATGCTTTGCGGGCAAAAAATAATTTCTTCCACATCAAACATTTTATAGCGGTTGAGATAATCCTCACGAACATCAACAATAACTCCGCCCTTTTTGCATATTTCTAAGGTTTCAGTTGGTGATAAATTTAAAATTCCGCTCGATACCATTCCTTTATCTTCAAAAAATTTACGCATACTTAACATTGATTTTTTTGTTCAATAGATATCTCTTCGAAAAAACCGGCGATTAAATTTTTCAAATCTTTAATGCAGGTTTCACATAAACAGTAGTTTACTTTTAGTCCGTCAATCTGGCCTTTGATTAAGCCTACTTTTTTGAGTTCCTGTAAATGTTGCGAGACAGTGGTGCGGCTTAAAGGCATTTCTTTGCTGATATCGCCCGATATGCATGTTTTACATTGGGCCAGATAACGCAAAATAGCCAGTCGTGCAGGGTGGCTCAATACTCTCGACAGCTCGGCAATACGTTGCAGGTCCTCTTCAAAAAGGGATGATTTTTTATAAGTCATTTTTACCTTTGTTTTATGTCGCAAACATACGACATAAATTAAGATTTTCAAATCTTTTATTATTAAATTTGGGTTAAATATCGTTTAATGTTTCTTGTTGCGATAGGGAGAATTGTTATATCTTCGCCAGAAAATTTCGGATTGGAGATAATGCAACTAATTAATAACCGGGTAATTATTTTGCAGAAAAAGTTATAGAAAGACCTTTTCCAAAGTTCCAAACTTTGGAAAAGGTAAATAGAATTTAAATAGAATTTAAATAGAATTTGCAAAATTCGATGAAAGATTATATTTTCATATTAAAATCAATCCATGGAAATATTAGAATCAGGGTATTATTATCATATTTATAATCATGCCAACGGCTCTGACAATCTCTTTCGGAGTGATGATAATTATCGTTTTTTTTTAAAAAAATTTAAACAACATGTAACTCCCATTGCAGAAACATATGCCTATTGTTTACTGCCTAATCATTTTCATTTCTTAGTAAGAATTAAAGAGGAAGGGGTGATAAGAAGTACATTTCCAAAATTCCAAACGTTGGAAAAGATTAATAGGAATAAATTTATAAGCAAACAGTTTTCGAACTTTTTTAGTTCATATACACAGTCCTTTAACAAAGTTAATGGGCGGAAAGGAAGTTTGTTTTATAAAAATTTCAAACGGAAAAGAATCACTACCGAAATATATTTAAAACAATGTAACTATTCAGTCGCATAAATTTTTACTGCGAGACGCAAAGACGCGAAGAAATGGGAAAAAAGATGAATTGGGTATATAGACAGTTAATAACGGTTGTTTTGAACCATATAAGGCATATAAGGTCATATAAGTTTTTCTTATATACCACAAATGGTTATAAACTAAACTTTTTACCATGTCATTGCGAGGAGGAACGACGAAGCAATCTGTTTTAATATCAAGAGATTGCTTCATTTCATTCGCAATGACGAATAAGAAATAAAAGCTCAGATTATG
>JASGMZ010000213.1 GCA_030156305.1 Bacteroidales bacterium
GATATTGGTGAAAAATTATCCAGCGGAGCCCTTCTAACCAAACTAATCAGAACACGTATAGGAAATTATACCATAGAATCTTCAATTACTTTGCAGGAGTTTGAAAAATTTTTAGTAATTTTGTAACCATTTTTTACATAGTGCGTATAAGCAGGGCACTTAAGTATAACCAATAAATCCGTTGTATTGATGAAGTTATCTCAGTTTAAGTATAATCTTCCAAAAGACCTTATCGCAAAATTTCCGACAGAAAACAGAGACGAATCCCGGTTAATGATTGTTAACCGGGAAACCGGTAAAATTGAGCATAAAGTTTTTAAAGATATTGTTGATTATGTAGAAGATCAGGATGTGATGGTTTTTAACAATACCAAAGTATTTCCGGCTCGTTTGTATGGAAATAAAGAAAAAACCGGAGCTAAAATTGAAGTTTTTTTGTTGCGTGAGTTGAACAGGGAGCAACGCTTATGGGATGTATTAGTTGATCCTGCCCGAAAAATTCGTATTGGCAATAAATTGTATTTTGGCGAAGATGATATATTGGTAGCTGAAGTTATTGATAATACAACCTCACGAGGAAGAACTTTACGATTTTTATTCGATGGTTCTTACGAAGAGTTTAAAAAAACGTTATATGAATTAGGACAAACACCCTTGCCCAAATTTATTAATCGTGAAGTATTACCTGAAGACAGAGAAAGATATCAAACCATTTATGCAAAGCATGAAGGAGCTGTTGCAGCACCAACTGCCGGAATGCATTTTAGCCGCGAATTATTAAAAAGATTGGAAATTAAAGGGGTTAATTTTGCTGAAATAACACTTCATGTAGGCCTTGGAAACTTTAGATCCGTAGATGTTGAGGACCTTACAAAGCATAAAATGGATTCGGAAAAGATTCATATTACGAACGAAGCGGTTAAAAAGGTAAATGAGGCAAAGGATAAAAAGAAAAATATTGTAGCTGTTGGTACAACGGTATTACGAACATTGGAATCATCTGTTTCAACTACAGGCCATTTAAAACCTTTCGATGGATGGACCAATAAATTTATTTTCCCGCCATACGAGGTTCAGGTACCCAACATGATGGTTTCAAATTTTCATTTACCCTATTCAACCCTGCTAATGATGGTTTGTGCTTTTGGCGGATTTGATGTAATAATTAATGCTTATAAAGAAGCCGTAAAAGAGAAGTACCGTTTTGGAACTTATGGCGATGCAATGCTTATAATTTAGTAGATTTTTAGATAGTGCATCTTAGAAAACACCAGTTTTTTTTAGTGGCGTAATAAAAAACGTCAAGAACAAGGCGTGCGAAGAATTGGCAGCCATGAGTTTACTGACGTAAATGACTGGTTGCCAATGCGAGCGTAACGCAGTTATTGACGTTTTCTTATAGCCACTAGATAAACAAAATTGGGTTAACGATAAAATGTTAACCCAATTTTTTATGTCTTATATCATTTTAGTGCATTACATTTTGAGGTTTCCCAGCCATCCATTGAGAAATATTATCGATGACAATTTTTCCTCTTAATTGAATGGCTTCTTTTGTTGCATACCCTATATGTGGGAATAGTATGGTGTTGGGTGCTTCAAACAGGGGATGATTTTTATCCAGCGGAGGTTCTTTTTCATAAACATCAATAGCCGCTCCGGCAATATTATTGTTTTTTAAAGCAGATGCTAAAGCATGGTAATCAACAACCGGCCCACGAGCAGTATTGATTAGGATCGCTGTTTTTTTCATTAAGTTAATTTCATTTTCACCAACCAGATGTTTCGTTTCTTTGGTTAGCGGTACATGTAGCGAAACAATGTCGCTGTTTTTTAATAAATAATCTAAATTTGAAAATTCAACATTAGGAATAGCTTTTTTAGATCGATTAAAAGCCAGTACTTTACAGCCAAAAGCATTGGCTAAGCGGGCAACTTGAGAACCAATTTGTCCTGTTCCAATAATGCCGAATGTTTTTCCATGTAACTCAGAACCTAAAAAACCTTGTCGATCGGATAAGTTTCTGGTTTGATGGTCACTCCACAAAATTTTGCGATATAGGTTAATCGCAGCTCCTATGGTTAACTCCGAAACAGCATGATTCGAATATCCGGCTGCATTTGAAACAACAATACCTTTTTCTCGGCATATATCCATTGCAATATGATCAACGCCGGCAAATGCTACAGAAATCATTTTTAAGTCAGGGCATTGTAAGATGACATTTCCTGATAGTGGAAGATTACTTAAAATGATAACCTCGGCTTCTTTAGCTCTTTCAATAAGCTCTTTTTCATTTTGTGGTTTACGATCGTAATGGATCAATTCATGCCCTGCACGTTTAAAATTTGTTTCTATTTTTTTCAGATCATCAGGATTGATGCCAATGGGTTCTATTTGTACAATTTTCATCGTTAATATAATTTTATTTCGCGTTAAAAATAATGAATAAAAAAAGGAGCTCAAAAAAATTGAACTCCTTAAAATTATATCTCTACAATTTATTATTGTTTAATAGAATATCTTTTAAAAGCTTTAATTGTAAGCTCTTTATCTGCTTGTTGCAGATATTGTTTAATCGACATTTTACTGTCTTTGATAAAAGCCTGGTTTACTAAAGTATTTTCTTTGTAGAATTTGCCTAATTTACCCTCGGCAATTTTGTCTACTAAATTTTCGGGTTTTCCTTCAGCAAGGGCCTGGTGTCTTCCAATTTCCAATTCTTTTTCGATTACTTCCTGTGGAACCTGATTTTCGTCAACAGCTACAGGATTCATTGCAGCAACTTGCATAGCAACATCTTTACCTACTTGCTCGTCAACACCTGCTTTGTTAAAACCTACTAAAGTAGCCAGTTTTTTGTCGCTATGGATATAAGCAGAGATATATTCAGCTTCTAATTTATCAAAAAACGAAAGTTCAATTTTTTCTCCAATAATACCCGATTGTTCAACAACAATATCACCAATAGTTTTACCATCTATTTCGATTTGTTTTAAAGCATCAATGTCAGCGGGGAAATTTTCAACTGCTTTATTTAATATTTTTTCAGCAACAGCGACAAAGTCATTGTTTTTAGCAACAAAATCGGTTTCGCAGTTTAATGAGATAATTGCGCCTTTAGTATTATCATCGTTTGTTTTTGCCAGCACAACACCTTCGCTTGCTTCTCGGTCAGAACGTTTGTTGGCAATTGCCTGTCCTCTTTCACGTATAATTTGGGTTGCTTTATCGAAATCTCCGTCAGCTTCTACAAGTGCTTTTTTGCAATCCATCATTCCGGCACCGGTACTTTTTCTTAACTTATTAACGTCGGATGCAGTTATTTGAGCCATCTTTTATAATTTTTTCAATGTTAACTAATTATTCTTTTGTTTCTTTTTTTGTTTCTTCAGCTTCGTTATTCTCATTTTTTGTTTCAGCAGCTTCAGCATTATCTTTTTCAGCTTTGGCTTCTCGGTTTTCTACCTCTTTCTTTTCTTCTCCTTCATTTTTTGATTTTCGTGCGCTTGATTTCTTAGCATCACCAGCCGGTTTCCTGGCGCTTTTTTGTTTTTCTTTAGCACCCCCCTCTTTTTCTCTCTCCATCTTTCTCTCTTCCAATCCTTCTTTTATCGCATCAGTTACTTTGTCTATGATTAAAGAGATCGATTTTGATGCATCATCATTCGCAGGGATCGGGAAATCAATATTACTGGGGTCTGAATTGGTATCAACAATAGCAAATAAAGGGATATTTAGTCGTTGTGCTTCACGAACCGCAATGTATTCTTTTGATACATCAACCACAAACATTGCTGCTGGAAGGCGGGTCATATCGGCAATACTTCCTAACATTTTTTCCAGCTTGGCTCTTTGTCGGGTGATTTGTAACTTTTCTCTTTTGGCTAAGTTGTCAAAAGTACCATCCGTAGCCATCTTGTCTATAGTAGACATTCTTTTTACAGCTCTTCTGATGGTTGGGAAATTCGTTAACATTCCACCTGGCCAACGTTCAGTAACATAAGGCATTTTTGTTGGAGCAACTTTTTCTGCTACAATATCTTTTGCTTGTTTTTTTGTGGCTACAAATAATATTTTCCTGCCCGATTTTGCAATTTGTTTTAAAGCATTACATGCTTCATTTAATTTGGCTTCTGTTTTTTGCAAATCAATAATGTGTATCCCATTGCGTTCCATAAAAACATATGGAGCCATGGCAGGATTCCATTTTCTTTTGAGGTGTCCAAAGTGTACACCTGCTTCTAACAATTCATTAAAACTTGTTCTTGACATTTTTTGATTTTTTTCGTTTACATTCTTTATTTAGCAATTATTGAGTAACTCCGTTGCGGAGGTCTCAACAATTTAGATACTAAACGGATAATTATATAATTCTTATCGTTTACTAAATTGAAACTGCTTGCGCGCTTTGGGTTGTCCTGGTTTTTTACGCTCTACTACTCTTGAATCACGCATTAAGAATCCGGCTTTCTTTAAAGCATCTCTAAATTCAGGATTAGCTTTGTTTAAAGCTCTTGAGATTCCTAATCTTACCGCTTCGGCTTGTCCTTTTATTCCACCACCGTAAATATTAACTTTTACATCATATTTACCTTTAACCTCTAATAAATTTAGGGGTTGATTAGCAATATACTGTAATGATTTTGTGGTAAAAAAATCTTCAATTCCTCGGTTGTTAATAGTGAAATTACCTTTTCCCTCGCTTAAATAAACCCTGGCAACAGCGGATTTTCTTCTTCCTAAAGCATTTATTACTTCCATACTTATTATTTAATTGAATTTAAATCTACTTTTTTTGGTTTTTGAGCTTCGTGCTGATGTTCGCTGCCTTCATATACATAAAGATTCCTGTAAAGTTCACTTCCTAATCGGTTTTTTGGAAGCATCCCTTTTACAGCCTTTTCGACAACTTTGATAGGTTGCTTTGAGAACAACTCCTCAGGGGTAGTTGTTTTCTGGCCTCCCGGATAACCTGAATGACTAATATATTGTTTTTGTGTCATTTTGTTTCCTGTTAGCTTTACTTCGCTGGCATTAATAATAATTACATTATCACCACAATCAACATGTGGGGTAAAAGAAGGTTTGTTTTTCCCTCTTAAAATTTTTGCAACCTTAGAAGCTAACCGGCCGAGAACCTCATCTTTTGCGTCAACAAGCACCCAGTTTTTTTCTACAGTAGCTTTGTTTGCTGATACTGTTTTGTAACTTAATGTATCCACTTTATACTCCTAACTTTTTAATTAATACCTATATACAATTATACAAGCTGTATTTTGCGGATTGCAAAAATACAATTATTTTTTATAAATCAAGAAAATATCAACAAATTATTTGTTAATAACTTATTGATGT
>JASGMZ010000214.1 GCA_030156305.1 Bacteroidales bacterium
AATCATACCAGTAAGTTTTATAATATTGGTGGATAATACAGTTTAGAGTTCAGAGTTCAGAGTTCAGAGTTTAGAGTTTAGAGTTTAGAGTTTAGAGTTCAAAGTTCAAAGTTTGTCAGCTAAACGGAAGATTTGAAGTGTAATAATATATAACTTTAAAATCAATAAAAATGGGAAAGTTAAGCCATGTAGACGACAAAGGCAAAGCCAATATGGTTGATGTTGGCACAAAGCCCGATCAGGTACGAATAGCTAAAGCCACCGGACATATTGCCTTGCAACCTGAAACGATTGAGCTAATTCGGGATAATGCCATGAAAAAAGGTGATGTGCTTACCATTGCAGAAATTGCAGGAATTCAGGGTGGTAAGAAAACCAGTGGCCTAATCCCTTTGTGTCATCCACTCCAAATTACCAAAATTGATGTTAAAGCTACCATCGATGATACGGGTGTCCGTATTCACTCCGAAGCACGATGTGTAGGAAAAACAGGCATTGAAATGGAAGCCCTTACCTCGGTTTCCATAGCTTTGCTTACTGTGTACGATATGTGTAAAGCAGTAGATAAAACCATGAATATTGATGAAACAAAACTGTTAGAAAAAACCAAATCGGATGTATAATTGTTTTAGTTTGCTGATTTAAAGCTTAAAATAGCTTTTCCTTTTCTTATCCCATCTACTTTACACTTAATATAATCAGGATTTTGTTTGTGTACAAAGACAGATTCTGTTGACCGTACTTTTGTCTCAATACCATAAATATCTTCAACAATAATAACATATTCTTCTTTACCCAAAGGATTGGTGTCTTTTTCTGTGCGTAAATATTTAAAAGAATAGGCCTTCCCGATTTCATAATAAGGGTGTACCGGTTCAATTTTTAAATGCGAATCGGTACCAAATTTTGTTACCAAACATTTAATTTTTTGTCCGATTTTAAATCCATAATGTTGATACATATCCTTTTTCAACGAGTATAAATTGTTAAACTCATCCTGTAAAAGATAGTAATCAATATTTTCTTCCAAAGGTTTGATATTAACAACTGTAAATGGATATACTTTACCAATTGCCGGTTGTTTTAAAATATCTCTAATTTCCGGAACGGCAAGGAATAATTGCCCTTTTTTAATCCTTAAAACTTTACATTTTATTTTTTTTGACTTTATGTCAATGGCGTAGTTTTCAGGTAATGAGCAGATTGTTTCCATCCCAAAAACATCTTTAACAATAGCTGCTTTCTCTTTTTCTCCCACAGAATTGATGCGGCCGATTATTTTTATCAGATTAAATGAATAAATCTCTCCTTCTGTATATTTTGGATTCTCCGGTTCCAGAAAGATTTTTCCACTACAATTGATTTTATCAATTTTACAGATTAAAGTTTGCCCTTCTTTTAGCTGATAATGTTGATAATGATTTGCTTTTAAAAGATGTTTGCCACCAAAAGGATTTTTTAGAATATAATAAGATACACCGGTCCCCGGAATTTCGGTAAACCCAGAGATGGTAAAAAGGTGCTTTTCCCCTTCGGTAAACTTATATTGATTTTCGTTGTTATCCATACAAACACAAAAATACTATTTTTAATCCTCTTTATGGTATTTGAAAGAAGTGAAGATGATAGGTAAAGAGATGATATTTTATTACTTTTGTGGTGAAAAAGATAATTACAAATAAGCAGAGCATGGCAGCAGCAAAAGTGGTTTCGGTAAATATTTCCGAAAAAAAGGGAGTAATAAAAAAGCCCGTAAAAGAGGTTATAATCAATGATCAAGGTGTTGAAAAAGATGCACATGCCGGCGATTGGCACAGGCAGGTAAGTTTACTTGCGAAAGAAAGCATTGATAAGTTTGAAGAAGTGTTAGGGCGAAAACTTAATTTTGGTGAATTTGCCGAAAATATTACCACCGAAGGGATTACGTTGTACACGATGAAACCCGGTGATAGGTTGAAAATTGCCGACGTAGAAATGGAAGTTACCCAAATTGGGAAAAAATGCCACGGAGATGGTTGTGCCATTTTTTCACAGGTAGGGAAATGCGTTATGCCTAAAGAAGGGATTTTTGCAAGGGTAATTCATTCAGGAAGAATTAAACCTGATGATGAAGTTATTTATATTCCAATATCATAAGACAATGGCTAAAGGAAAAGTACTATCCGTAAATTTATCACCTGAAAAGGGTGTAAAAAAACCTGTTTCTGAATTAATTCTTACCGAAAAAGGAATACAAGGTGATGTTCATGCCGGACATTGGAACCGACAGGTTAGTATTATCGACCAATCGCATATCCACCGGTTTAAAAAAATTACCGAAGCCAGAGATACTCAATTTGGTGAGTTTGCTGAAAATATTACGGCTGAAGGATTACACGATATAGATTTTCAAACCTTTGACCTGCTGAAAATTGGAGACACAATTTTAGAAGTTACCCAGGTTGGAAAACCTTTTCACGACCAGTTTCGTGAACTAAGAAATTATGTAATGCCTCGTGTTGGAATATTTTGCAGAGTAAAAAAAACAGGAACCATAAAACCCAATGATGCTATTGAGGCCATTCCTAAAGTTTATCATGCGTTGGTAATTACATTAAGTGATCGTGCAAGTGCCGGAGAATATGACGATCGAAGCGGGCCAAAAGTAGTTGAATTTTTAAATACCTATTTTAACAAGCTGGGTGTAAGATATCAAACCGAAAGAATGGTCATTCCTGACAATAGCAATAAACTAACACAAATCCTGGCAAAAGCAAAGAAAGATAACATTGATATAATTATTACCACCGGAGGAACAGGAATTGGGAAACGTGACATCACAGTAGAAACAGTACAACCGATGCTGGATAAGGAAATTCCGGGGGTCATGGAATTAATACGCATGAAATATGGTATCGAGAAACCCAATGCATTGTTAAGCCGTGGAATTGCAGGAGTTATGGAAAATAGTTTGGTTTATACCTTGCCCGGAAGTGTAAAAGCAGTAAATGAATACATGACAGAAATTCTTAAAACTATACAACATCTGATTTATATGTTACATGGTATAGATGCGCATTAAAAAAAATAAGGCTCTATTTAATAAAGTTGGTGTTAAAAAAATTTGTTATTCTCAAATATATGAAAAAGAGTTCACTACATCAAGATTCCAATGCTGAGCATTCCAGGTATTTTTGTTTTAATAGAGCCCATATAATTAAATGATAAATATCGAATATCAAATAAAAAATGTCAAAGTTATTTTTTCTTTGTAACCGTATTGTTTTGTTGACTTAACCTTTTCATTTGATATTCGATGTTCGATATTTGAAATTTGAAATTTTTTAAACCTAAACACTTATGTATATCCTAAAATCCGTAAGTTAGTTAAGTTTTTATTTATAACACTAAGTCACTCAAAGTATAACACAAAGTTTCACTAAGTAAAATCTCACCTAACTTTGTGATACTTTGTGCATTAACTTTGTGATACATTGTGAAACTCGTAAAAGACATGCGGATTTTAGGTATATCTATAATTTATTAACGCTGTGAATGCTTACATGATTTATTCATTTAAAATAAAAATATCAATAACTTTGTTTATAATTTGTTGCAAGAAAACAAAATTTTCATAACAACAATATAATTTAATAAAACCAAAAATAATAACCTAAACTTTAATTTTTATATTTTATGGATCGTGATTATGCAGAAAACTTATTAAGAAGGTATGTTCGGAATGAGAAAATGCTTTATCATTGTTTTGCATCAGAAGCTGTGATGAGGGCTTTAGCAACGAAACTTGGACATGATGTGGAAAAATGGGGGTTAGCTGGCTTGTTACATGATATTGATACAGAAATAACCAATGCGGATCCTAAAAAACATGGCCTGGTTGCTTACGAGTTATTAAAAGATGAAGGGCTTGACGAAGATATTATTGATGCTATAAAAATGCATAATGAAGAAGCTACTGGCTTAAAGCGTGAAACAGAGTTTCAGCACGCTCTGGCCGCCGGAGAAACTATTACCGGGCTTATTTATGCAACCGCTTTGGTGTATCCTGATAAAAAGATTAAGGGAGTAAAGCCCAAATCTATAACCAAACGTATGAAACAAAGTGCCTTTGCCGCATCGGTTAGCAGAGAAAATATTCTGGAATGTGAAAAAATTGGGATTCCCCTAAATGAATTTGTCGAGATTTCATTAAATGCAATGAAAGAAATTGCAGATAAAATCGGGTTATAAATCAATTTATATAGCGTTGTATTTCATGCATTTAACCTTAGGATAGTAAATATTTTAATTTTTTATATATTGATTGACAGATAAATAGATTGTAAAATTAGCCTATATTTATTTAGACTCATTCTAAAATAGTAAAAAGAAAGTCTCTTAATAGATTAATATTTAACACACAACAACAATGTAAATGTTGAAAAAATTAAATTAACATGATTTGTTTAATTTTTTTTTAATTTTGGTTGTAGAGTTTATTTATAAAACTCAACCTAATCTCTTACAATTTGCTTATTAAGTGTAATAAGTAGTTCATTTTTTTAACAATTGTTTGACTAAAAACTAGCGTTATGACCATTACAAAGGAACAACATAATATGTCAGCGGTAATTTTAGCTGGTGGAGCCAACAAACGTTTCCAGGGAAAAACAAAAGCGAATATTCAAATTAGCGGGGTACGCATTATTACACGTACTATAAAAATTTTACACGAAATATTCGATGATATTATTATTGTTACCAATAACCCTGATCAATTTAAGGGATTTAGCCATTATACACTGATTCCCGATGAAATAAAAAATGTTGGCCCATTGGGAGGCATCCATGCTGCCATGAAAGCAGCTAAAAATGATTCGGTATTTGTTTTTGCAAGCGATATGCCTTGTATATCAAGCAGCCTGATTAGAAAACATATCGAATTTTATCAAAAACGTCGTTGCGATGCAGCAGTCCCTCGTATTAATGATTTTAAGGAACCTTTACATTCAATTTATAATACCCAAATATTTGAAAAACTGGATACTTATTTAAAAAATGAACATGATTATTCGATTGATAGTTTTTTAAAAAACTTAAACATTCGATATCATAATCTTGAAGATACAGAAGAAAACAGAAAATCATTTTTTAATATAAACACTCCTCAGGATTTATCCTGCATTGAATTGTATGCAGAAGCAGGAAATATTTAAACCTCAAACTAAGAGATTTTACATAAAAAAGGGAGCATTTTTAAGCTCCCTTTCTATTTAGTGCATCTTAGAAAACACCAGTTTTTTTAGTGGCGTAATAAAAAACGTCAAGAACAAGGCTTGCGAAGAATTGGCAGCCAGGAGTTTACTGA
>JASGMZ010000017.1 GCA_030156305.1 Bacteroidales bacterium
TTTTTTTAGTGGCGTAATAAAAAACGTCAAGAACAAGGCTTGCGAAGAATTGGCAGCCAGGAGTTTACTGATGTAAATGACTAATTGCCAATGCGAGCGTAACGCAGTTATTGACGTTTTCTTATAGCCACTATTTAACGGGAATAATACGTCAATTGTACCAACGTTCTTTTAACTTTTTTATTTCTTGGATTCTTCAATATATAACTCTTCAACACTTACCATATCGATGTAGTAATAAGCAAGTCCGTTATTGTTAATATGTTCTTGTAATGGAAAATTAAATTGTGAAATATCTAATTTTTCAAAATCAGTTTCTTTATCTGGATAAAAATTCCCAATCGTAATATACTTCTCCCCACCACTGGCTTTAATCGTATCATCTAAAGTATACCAAATATTGGTTTCGGTAAAAATGGTATCTTCAGGAATAAAAACCTGTGGGTCGTATTCAAGTGTTTTATAGGTAAGCCTGTTTTTAATTTGCTCTTTGGAAAAATAAACACCCAAATGGTTAACGGCATAAGTTGAGTAGGTTGCCACGGCAAAATGTAATGTAACCCGGTAGTAATTATCCTTAAGTAAAGGCCTTTTTAATTTTGCCTGTAAATATTCACGATAGTCCTGATTCTTTTTCCCGGCTGTATCTTCAACGTGCAATTCGAGTAAAACAATTCCTGCATATGCTTGCCCATCATACGCCCAAAGATTCCCAATAAAATTAGAAGGAACACTAACCTGTAAATTTGTACAACCATTAAAATAATCGCTTGTTCCCCGATTAGGCATATACCAGTGTGGAATTAATTTTTTTTGCGGATAAATTGTCATTTCATAAGGACACTCATCATACATTTCAAAACTTGGGTTAGGTACCAGGTTTTGTGCCCATAAATTTACCGACAACAATAAAAATAACCATAAATAAAATCCCCGTTTCATGCTAAAATCCAATTTCAGGTGCTTTGCGCCACAAAATATTTACACCAACACAAGCCCGGGTATCATAAGCTTCTTCGGGTTCAACATCCTCAGCTAAAACCGTTATTTCAATGATAACACTTTGTGTAAAATCATTGGTAAACCCTACTGATTCTATATAATCATCGATAATATTATCGTATAAAACTTCTTTGCTACGGGCATTAATTATTTTAAAATGCACCGGCCCAAAACCATCTTCGGTACAAATGCCAATTTTAAAATCTTTTTCGCCATATAAAACCAGTTTATATTCAAAGGTTTTTTTTATCTCTATCATAGCACTTTTCGATTGGCCATAAGGTTTAAAGCTGCCATCATTGGATAACCTGCAAGCAGAAGTTTCGTGAAACCGATCGCAATATTGAGCATTAACATGCTTAACAGGCAGTAAAGCTATAAAAACGAAAAGTGTAAAAACTAAAAATATATTGTAATTTTTCATCTTGTTACTCTTTTAATATTTTTTTTTGAATAAAAAAATGCAACGATTAATTATTGGATTTTATAATTTCATCTCGAATAGAAATAATATTGGTTTTAAATCGATCAAAATTCTCATTATTTACAACAAACTGTGTACCACCTGTAAATCGTAAGGTTTTTCCTTCTTTAATGACTTTCTGCTCTTTCTCCTCTTGCTTTATCTGATCAAATGTTTGTTTTAAAACTTCAAGTTGGTCAATAATCAATTTTACGTAAGGATCGTCAGTATAAACCTGAGCATATTCGTAAAAATTATCAAAAACAAACTTCTGCTCGTACATTTTTTCAATAATCTCTTTATAATCATCAAAATCATCGACAAGCATTACGGATAAGTATAATGATTCGACAATGGCTCCGGTAGAAATTAATGTAAAAATATTTTCACGATTTGAATTTTCCAGGTTATTGGAGATTTTATAATATAACTCCTGAGAGATTTTATTTAATGAATCCTTTTCTGTAAGATTATTTTGAATGCGTTCCATGGTCTTATTCTCCATCAACCCATAGATATTTACCTCCTCCGATAATTTTTTTATAACTTTCAAATATTCTAACTCGGTGGTATTTTCGGAAGAGTAACTCAGGTAGGCAAAATCAGCAATATACACACCCAGATTAACAGCCTGGCTTCGTGTATCCAGATAATTTTTAGCATTTGTATGAGGATTCACAAAAGAAGGGTTAATTTTCACCTCATCCATAAAAATTTCTGCTAAAATTTCATTGGGCGAAGGCAAGACATAAATCACTTCGTTTAAAGTATCTTTAATAAGAATAGTTTCAGTAGCCTCAGGTTTTTCTGAAGTCTCCTTTTTTTCTTTCTTGCACGAATTACATCCGCTAAAAAGTAAGATAAAGACAAGAACCGGTACTAAGATATAGCTGTATTGCATAAATTTTTATTTTATGATTAAATTTTTCTTTTTAAAAGTAATATCTAAAATAATAAATAATACGATTGAAATCATCCAAATAACAAAAATATTAAAATATAATGTACTAAATTCATTCTGACCGATAATTTTTACAGATGACAAAAAGTGCGCCCTTCCATAATTGGACAATGGTTTTTGATAAATGGGTTCAATTTTCCGGATTAATTCGTTGGAATAGATGCTTCTTTCGGCAGGATTAAAAGTACTACGATTTAAGGCCATTTCGGCCAGGTTATTATTGTAATACTTATTCTTTAGCTGATTATATTCATCAATCCCACCGAGATATTTTACCAAAACATTCGTAATACTATCTTTGGTATACATATAATGGTTAATCTTTCCGTTCAACTCCTGTTTCAATTGTCTTAACTCCTGCGCGATTGTCATTCGGGCTTCATCATCAGGCAAACCATTTAAAATTTTTGCCGAAATATTCATAGTGTATTTTTTATCCAGTTGAGATAGTAACGACTGAATAAAATCTATCTGCTGATTTAATCCCTCATCCATTCCATATTTTATTTCCTCTAATGCTCCTTCAGCCTCGGAAATCACAAATAACAAATCATATTTAAGGTTACTTATTTTTTGTTCGACAGGGAAATAGTGTTTTTGAAACCTGTTATCCTTGAACTGTGTAACCACAAGCGCTTCGTAAGCCCATCTTGACACCATCATATCGCCAATTACAGGAACAAATTTTTCCGATTCTATTTTCTCATTCAATTTATCATATTGAACAATAGTACCGCTTAACAAAATTTGAGGGACAATTAATAATGGAACAAGGATATAAATTACAACCACTGAGTTGAACAATGAAGAAATTAGTAATCCCAACGTATTGGCAAAGCAAGAAGTTGTAAATAAAACCAGCGTATATTGCCAGAACATTCCTTCAATCTCAAGCAGTGTATTCCCAATAACAACATATAAAACAGTTTGTACCAGGCTGACAAAAAAAAGCAAAGATAATTTGGAGAACAAATAAGCCGTTTTATCCAGGTTAAGAAATTGTTCGCGTTTTAACATTTTCCGGTCACGAAAAATTTCTTCGGCACTTATAACCAACCCAACGAACAAAGAAACAATAACACACATAAAAAGGTAGGCCGGGATATTATCGTTTAAGATAAATGAATATTCACCGGTTACTTTATCAATGCCGGAACGGGTTATAATCGCCAGAATAACAGCCAGTAACGGTGTAATTAACAGCGATAAAGCAACATATTGATGATTAGTGACTTTGCTTAAAATATTACGTTCAAAAAAAACAATAAACTGTTTAATTGCAGATGGTTTGTTAAACCGGGTTTTGGGCAACGCCCACTTTTCATCACTTTTTGAATTTAAACTTTCAGGTAAATTTTCCAGATAATAGCTATGCCACTGTTTAACTGATATTTTTCTTTCATTGAGCAATAACCCTCTGCTGTCGACTTTTTTCTCGGATAAAATGTTAAAAACAGCCTCGTGGTTTACATTACCACACAACTGGCATTTGTCTGAGAGTTTAACAAATTTGTTGGCTGTTTCGTTAAAATAATGAATAGAATCTACAGGATTCCCAAAATATACAGGATATCCTTCTTTATCAAGCACCAAAATTTTATCGAACATTTTAAAATGTTCTGACGAAGGTTGATGAATATTGGCAAAAACAATCTTCCCTTTTGCAGCCTGACGGGTTAACAACTCCATAATTTCATCGGCATCGGAAATAGCCAGGCCCGAGGTAGGCTCATCGGCAAACAAAATCCATGGTTCTCGAATTAACTCAAGGGCTATGTTTAAACGCTTACGCTGTCCCCCACTGATATATTTATTTAACGGCGTTCCTACTTTTAAATCTTTAACCTCAAATAAATTAAGATTTTTTAATAATAAACCTACCTGTTGTATTATTTCCTGTTTGGTTAAATTTCCTAAACAAAGCTTAGAGCTTAAATACAAATTCTCAAAAACCGTTAATTCTTCTACGAGCAGGTCATCCTGTGGAATATAACCAATTAATCCCTCAATATATTTTTGCTCTTTAAAAATATCATAATTATTGATTAGTATTTTCCCGTGTTTCGGTTTTAATGAACCGGTTAAAAGATTAATCAGTGTTGATTTCCCCACTCCGCTTTTCCCGATAACACCAATCATCTGGCCTGATTCAGCGGCAAATGACAATTGATGAATACCGTTATTGCTACGTGGAAAAGTAAATTCAATTTCCTGGGCTTTTAACTGCACCGAGATGTTACTTTCTGATTCATATTCGCGGGCTACTTCGTTATAATATAGCGGTTCAATAGTTTCTCCATCAATTTTTGAGCCCAGGTGAAAAATATAAATATTCTCAGGGAAAATATTAAAATCATCAATCGTAATCGTATCCGAACCTTTATAATAAAAAAGGAAAATATTAGCTCCCGAAATTTTCAGGAAATAGATATTGCCCTTTAATTGGCTTCGTTCGATAAAATGAATACCGGTTTTAGCCAGATTCTTACGCCCCACAACCAAAAGGTTATCCTTGTGTTTTATATCGTATAACTTCTCAAAAATAAATGATTTACAATTACGATAATCGGCCTCCTGAATATTTAATGCACGGGAAATTTCCCGGGTAATAGAATCAATACTTTGCGGTGCAGACTCATTTGTTATATTTTGATATTTAAATAAGAACTTTTGGAAAAACAATAATCGAATTAAAAATAGAAAGCGGTCGGAAATATATAATTCGTTTACCAGCTCCGAAATATGTTGTTGAATAAATTTCGATAAATCATTTTCACCGGTATGCATACGATTTGATTTGTATTCATCATAATAGTTATTGAAGAATATCAGATAATCGTTCAAAATATCGGCCGAAAACTCTTTACGCAAGAATGATTGTATAAATAATTTTACATTATCAATATATAGTGATGGATGAAGCGCAGCAATATATGCAAACAACCGGACTAAACTTTCAAGCAGTAATTTATTCATTCTTACAACATTATTTAGCAAAAATCAATTCCACACAAGCGCCTGCATTCTTTTTATTAAAAACCTTTAACGCTCCATGATGATAATCCATAATTAACTTTACGATATACATACTTAGTTCATTATTCTCATTAAATGCTTCTTCTTTAAACCGGTAGGGCGAGTATATTTCCTCAATTGTTTCTTTACTAAAGCCCTTCCCAAAATCGAGAATGGAAAGCACAATCCCTCTATCTTCGTTTTTTAAAGAAATTTCAATTTTAGATTCATCACCGGTATGTTCGGATGCATTACGAATTAAAAAAAGCAATGCTTTAAAAATAAGATCTTTGTCGCCGGAAATTTTTATATCCTCCAGATGCTCCTCAATATCAATGTTGCGTTGTCGTAATTCTTCGTTTAACTCCAAGAGGCTAAAATTTACAATTTCAGCCACATCAATTTCTTCCTCCTTAAAGGGATAAGTTTTTGCACTAAGCTCCGTGGTTAAAATTGCTTTATTGGCAAAATTTTCGAGTCGTGAAACCGATTTTTCCAGCAAATCAATCAGGTTTTTAAGGGCAAACGAAGCCTCCTGATTTTTTAAAACATGCAATGTCCCAATAATCCCTGTTAAAGGAGTTCGTATTTCGGTGCTTGTCATGTTTAAAAAATAAGATTTCATTTTATCCAGGTTCTGCAATTCGGTTAGTGCTTCTTCCAGTTTTTTATTGGATTCCTGCAACGCCCTGGTTTTTTCATCTACTTTTTGTTCTAACCACTGGTTGACATTCTTTAGTTTATCGCGGCTGTCTTTTAATTCAAGATGAGTATTTATCCGGGCTAACAATTCTGCGGTATCAAAAGGTTTACTTACATAGTCCTGTGCATTAAGCTCAAACCCTTTCACAATGCTTTCTTTATCGGTTTTTGCGGTAAGAAAAATAATGGGAATATCCTGGTATTGCTCATCTTTTCGTATAATTTCGCATACTTCATACCCGTCCATTCCGGGCATCATAATATCGAGCAATAGCAAATCAAATTGTTCTGATTTTATCCATTCCAAAGCCTCGCTGCCACTTAACGCATATTCAACATGGTAATGATTTTTTTCCAGTAAATTGCCTAATACCTGTAGGTTTTTCGGATTGTCATCAACAATTAAAATTTTAAATTTTTGCATATCCATACAGGTTCTCTTTTTTTAAAACAAATTCTTTTATGGTAAAAGTTTTTTTAATTTTTCGACAAACAGGCCGAACTGTTTGATTAATTCTTTTTCTTTTTCCACATTAAAAGCTTTGGAAGCATTAATAATTTGATGTCCATATTCGATTACCGGTTTATTATTATATTTTTCGCCCAGGGAAATTAACATTTGGGCAAACCCGGCCACAACCTTTTTTGGCTGGATATATCGCATCTTCTCAAGATAGGGTGCACTCTGTTCTTCCAACTCTCTCAATAACAAAGGCAAATTTTCTAACGCATCTTTCTTTAATTCAATATCTCTATACGCAATCTTTTCATCTTCTGTTTCAGTTAATTCTTCGTATTCGATATACTTTTTAAGTATTGTAAAAATCTTTTTAAAATCTACGGGTTTTCTCACATAGCCATCAAAACCTGCATTAAGCACTTTTTCCTCATCATAATACAGGGTATAGGCCGTAACGGCAATGGCAGGAATATTTCTTAATATATCATTTTTACAAATTTTATTATATAACTCATAACCATTCATTTCGGGCATGTTTAAATCAATAAACATAATATCAGGGATAGTATTTTTTAACATTGATAAGGCTTGGGCACCATTCGTTGCTTCAAAAATCTCAAAATTGTATTTCTTTAATTTTAATTGTAATACCTTACGGTTATTTTCATTATCGTCAACAATTAAAATTTTGGCCGGTTTAAAATTAATCTTTTCTTTTCCTGAATCTAACTCAGTCTTTTGTTCATCTGTATCTCCAGCAATTTCTACCTGATGTAATTTCAAAATAAATGTACTGCCTTTATTTTTTTTGCTTTCAAGCAATATTTTACCGTTCATCAACCCGGCCAATTTATTCGAAATGGCAAGTCCCAAACCAGTACCTCCGTATCTTTTACTATCTTGCCCTTCCATTTGTTCAAAAACATTAAAAACCTTTTTTTGCTGTTTGGAATCAATACCAATACCAGTATCTTTAACTTTTATCAACAATTCAACTTTCTCCCCCGAGGTATTATTTGCACTTGTACTAATTTTCACATATCCGGTTTGGGTAAATTTTACGGCATTACTAACCAAATTTAGCAATATTTGTTTTATACGTAACTCATCAAGCATAAGGTAATCAGGCATATGGCCGTCGAATTCTGTAATTAAATCTATTTTTTTCTCTCTTGCACTAAATTTAAAGATTTCAGTGATATCCTGGATTAATCCTCGAATATTTACCAATTCATATTTTATTTCCGTTTTCCCGGCTTCAATTTTGGAAAAATCAAGGATATCATTTATCAGGCTAAGCAATGTTTTTCCACTAGACTGTATTG
The DNA here is from genome assembly GCA_030156305.1 of Bacteroidales bacterium. Lineage (GTDB taxonomy): Bacteria > Bacteroidota > Bacteroidia > Bacteroidales > UBA12077 > UBA12077. The sequence continues at coordinate 7,929 of JASGMZ010000017.1, forward strand.
ATTTCACATAATCTACCATCACAGGATTATCGAGTTCTTGCTCTAAAACATCAGCAAAGCCAAGAATAGAATTCATGGGCGTACGAATTTCATGGCTCATACTGGCAATAAATTCGCTTTTTGATTTACTGGCTGCATCGGCTTTATCCTTGGCTTTTCTAAGCTCTTCCTCCATTTTCATACGGTAAGATATATCTTTCTCTAAGCTTTTTATTTTGGTGAGGTCATTAATCATGGTAACAATATTATTATCTATATCTATTGGAGAGGTTTGTATTTGAACTACTTTTTTGTTTCCTTGTTTACATCGAACAATGGTTTCAATCGGCTCTATCACTGTATTCTGTTCAAAAGCATCTTGAATTAATCTGTCCCAAAGTTGTTTCTGACTTTGCCGATACTCAGCATCGGGATAAGCTAACTGATACCATTTTGCTGTAGTTGGAATGTCTTTAATTGTATACCCAAAAACTTTCTCAAACTGTTTATTTAATATATTAATATTGCCCGCTATATCCTCAACAATAATAGGTATGGGTGACAAATCAATGATTCTTTGTAAACGATTCTCGCTTTTCTCTAAGGCTTCGTTTGATTGTTCCAACTGATTTAAAAGTGCTGTTTTTGATTTTAACAATTCTTGCAGCTCTGAAGTTTGCTTCTTAAGCCTTTCGGTAAGTAATGCATTCCTTTCCCTAAGTTTATACTCTTCAATGGCATGATCAATAATCGTTTTCAGTTTATCATAATCCCAGGGTTTATTTACATACTGATATATTTTTGTTTTATTTACCGCGTCGGCCAAAACTTTAATATCGCTGTAAGCGGTTAAAAGAATCCGGTTGGGTCCTGGATTAATTTTCAAAACTTCCGCAAAAAAATCTACTCCGGTCATTCCGGGCATCGCCTGATCAGAAATAATAACATCGAGGTGTTTTTCTTTTGCAATTTCTATAGCTTCTGCACCCGATAATGCCGTTAATACATTATATTCTTCACTAAAATTCTCTTCAAAAAGATATAGGTTAGCTTCACTATCATCAACATAAAGTAATGTATATTTTTCAAGGCCTGTTTTTTCCATTTTAAATTTCAACATTTATATTTTCAATAAATTTACTACTTTTTTAACGGAAATACATGAAACTGTTGTATCAATTATTCGTAAGTATTGAACAAAATATACAGTTAAATGTTTTTTATTATAGGCCTCGTTGTGTTTAATCAAAAAATATGATTTTTTCTAACACACAAGGATTTGAATAATTCAAAAATTGATGGCATGAATAGATCAGCCTGGTTTATTACCCTTACTTATTTTATTTTAAGTTTTTTATGGATTATGTTCTCGGATAAAATCCTGTTATCTATTGAATCTGACCCTTTAATTTTATCTAAATTACAATCTTATAAAGGGTTGATTTTTGTATTACTCTCATCTATTCTTATTTATTTCTTAACCTCCAAATCAATCAATAAGTTTATAGCCTTAAATCTACGAAAAACAAAACACATAGAATATCTTGAGGAGTTAAAAGAAAAGGAAAAACAACTATCCATTTTAATCGGTAATTTAAAAGGGATTGTTTACCGCTGCCAAAACGATCCTAACTGGACCATGAGCTATTTAAGTAAAGGAATTGAAGAAATTACAGGATATAAACCCGAAGAACTCATTAACAATAAAATTATCGCTTATGCCCAACTAATTGTACCTGAAGACCGCAAAAAAGTGCAAAGCAAAATACAACAAGCGCTTGAAATAAATAAACAATTTAGAATGACATACCGCATAAAAACAAAAAATAATACAACAAAGTGGGTATGGGAACAGGGTGTTGGTATTTATAACGAAAATGGGCAATTAAAATGGATCGAAGGATATATTGCTGATATTACCGAACAAAAATTAGCGGAAATAGCGCTTCAAAAATCAAAACAAAAATATAAAAACCTGGTTGAAAATTCGTTGATCGGTGTTTATACCTCTAACATTGACGGAGAATTAATATTTGTCAATAACGCTTTTTGCAAGATTTTAGAATATGATAATCCCGAAGAAATAAAACAAATAAATGTTAACGATTTGTATCCCACAAAAGAGTTGAGAGAACAATTTATTTACGAAATAAAAAAACATCAACAATTATCCAACTATGAAGTGGTATTACTAACCAAAAAAGGAAATACAAAGAATGTTACTTTAAGCGCAAAATTAGATGGAGATGAAATATCAGGAATGATGATGGATATTACCCACATTAAAGAATATGAAAAACAATTATTAATGGCAAAAGAAGAAGCCGAAAAAGCAAGTAAAATTAAAGATGCATTTATTGGCAACATATCACACGAAATTAGAACCCCGTTGAATGCCATTAATGGATTTACAAACATTCTCAAAAGTAATTTTGAGAAACATCTCGATGACCGGAGTAATGAATTTTTCCAGATTATATTTAATGCCTCCAACCGGCTTGAACGTACTGTTGATATGATGCTAGATTACTCAAAGCTTAATACAGACAACATGGAGATGAAACCTTTAAAGGTTGATTTTAAACAAATTATAAAAAAAATACTGGAAGAACATCAGGTTGAGATAAAAGAGAAAAATCTTGAAATTATTATTGAGCAAAACACGGAAAACACACAAATTATTGCTGACGAATATGCGGTTGAAAATGCGTTTTCTAATATTATTCAAAATGCAATTAAATATACAGAAAAAGGACATATTAAAATAAGCTATTCACAAAATGAAAAAAATGATTTAATTATTCACGTGGAAGATACTGGTATTGGGATGACCAGTGATTATCTTAAAAATATTTTTACTCCATATACGCAGGAAGAATCGGGTTATACCAGACAATACGAAGGAATTGGGCTGGGACTATCGATAACAAAGAAACTACTGGAATTAAACGGTGCCGAAATAACGGTAAAAAGTGAAAAAGGAGAAGGTTCGGTATTTAGTGTCATCTTTAAAAATGAGTTTCAGAAACAGGTGAAGGAATTTTCCAAACCCAACTTATACGTCTCCAATAAATAAAACCAAAATCATTTTTTTACCTATAACGGAAGTAAAAAATAAAAGTTAGAGCCTTTACCCTGCTCACTTTCCACATATATTTCTCCACCATGTTCCGAAATAATTTTTTTAGTGATTGCAAGGCCCAGTCCTGTACTTTTTTCCTTGGCTGTAGATTTCACACGTGTTGTTTGAAATGGATTAAATATTTTCGGAATGTCTTCTTCAGGGATTCCCTGACCCTGGTCCATAATTTCGGTTTTAAAAAAGTTTCCACTTACACTCAACCGTAACAAAACATCCGTTCCGGCGTCTGAGTATTTAATTGAATTGCTTAACAAATTATTCATGACCTGTTCAATTTTTTGCACATCTATTCGTGCTATAAAATCGTTGGTTTTCTGCTGAAAAGAAATGGTTATATCTTTTTGCCTGGCGATAATCTGATTCTGTTCTATAATTGTTTTTATAAAATCAATATAATTTATTTTCGTATAATTTAACTGCACCTTTCCCGACTCTATTTTAGTGCATCTTAGAAAATACCAGTTTTTTTAGTGGCGTAATAAAAAATGTCAAGAACAAGGCTTGCGAAGAATTGGCAGCCAGGAGTTTACTGATGTAAATGACTGGTTGCCAATGCGAGCGTAACGCAGTTATTGACGTTTTCTTATAGCCACTATTTTAGAAATATCCAACAAATCATTTAAAAGGTTCAAAGAAAAATTACTGGAATTAATAATTACCGACAAAAATTTATTTATTTCGTCAGCTGAAATTTTATAAAACCGCTGAGATAACAATTGAGCAAAGCCTAAAATGGTACCTATCGGGTTACGTAAATCATGTGCTGCTATACCCAATATCCTGTTTTTTTCTTCGTTTAAAAGGCTTAACTTTTTATTCGTTTCGGCGAGTTGATTTTTTTCTTTTATTAACTGTCGTTGGAGGTTGTTTACTTCCCTGTTAAGCTCAATCATGGTATTATTAAGCTTCTTTAGTTCTTCAATTTCTACTTCGCCTATAATCAGTAATTCATTATTTTTTTTATAAACCACCGATTTAATGGACTGGTTTTCAGTTATGCTGCCAATAGTTAAAAAACCATCAAAAACAATATGCTTATCATCCTTTTTAGCGGTTGCTAATTTCTCAAACGTAAGATTTAGTAAAGTTTCTTTTTCATCGCCTACAATTAAATGCCGAAAAGCCGGATTTGAATATATCAACTTTCCATTACAGTTATAAATAGCAATACAGAATGTTTCACTTTTTTGTATAAAGGGATTTATTTCTGTATTCCAATGTTCTAAAATATCAGGGTTATTTTTTTGTTCTTCCATAGGTTAATGCATCGATTTCCCGGATTCTAAATCTTCAGTCGATAATTTAACAAAAACAGGAATATTAACCTGCATCCATTCATAATAAGGAAAAATTTCCTTAAAAGTTTGTTCACTCAATTCCTTTTTTAAAATTTCTATCCAACTATTAAGCTGTGCCGCCCAATAGTTAGAATGGAATCTACGGCTGCGATATGCCCTAAAAACCCATAATACAGTATCTGTTAAAACTTCGGGATCAAAATTTTTAAATATCGAAACCATAAAACGAACATGATTGGCATGGTTGTCTTTCATCATGTCCAGATTATCTTCACCGACTAAGTCATTAATATCCGGATGGCTCAACATTTTATCATTTATTAAACTAACCAGTACTTCCAAAGCAACGTTACCTCTTTATAACGGTCCCATGGTATAGTGTCGTAGGGAATACTAAGCGAAAACTTATCAGTTTACACCGCCCTTTTTTACAAGCCACAAACCTTCGAAACCGCTGAACCGACCGTAGGGAGTTCAGCGAAGCTAAACCCGCATGCACTATACCATGTGTTGTGCTTTCGTGCTTTTTTATCTGGGCGTTAATTGAATCGATAAATCCAATGCATTTGCTACAAGTAAAAGGTTTGAAATTCTCACATCCTCGCCATTTTCAATCCGAGAAATATAAGGACGCTTTTTCCCAACAGTTTCGGCCAATTGCTCTTGGCTTATATGTAGTTCCTTCCGCCTATTTCTGATAATCTCGCCGAAATAATAGAAATATGCTTCTTCTCGGAATTTCTCTCTGCTTTCCGAACCTTTTTCACCATAGCGTTCTGCCAATAAGTCCTTTGCTTTCATTGTTTTCATAATTCCTTAGTTTTTAAATATTCCTTTAAAATTTTCTCTGCTTCCTTGATAGCTTTTACATAGTCCTTATTCGACTTTTTTATAAATCCATTCAAGCAAACAGCTTTTGTACATTCAGAAAAATTCAAATGGTCAATCGCAAAAATCAATACTCGATATTCATTTCCAGCTTTTATCCGAAGCTCATAGAACCCAGAATTCTTAAGCTTTTTCACAAAATTAGTATGAACAATCTTTATCTCTTCAATTATCTCAATCAACTGAAAGAATTTATTAGATATCCTTTGTCCTTGTGCATCGACAAAATTCAAGCAATTTTCTGTAATGTCAATTTCTCTCATGATGCAAAGGTAACGAATTCGTTACATAAATCAAATAAATCAGTTGTTGTTTTTTTGCTTGCAGAGTCTTTTTTCTCAGCATAAAGTACAACTTAACTTTATCATCTTCCGGTATTTGAACCAATGGCTGAGCCTGAAGAGATAATAGGTGACTCAAGGCCAATAGTTCCACCAAAACCTGCAGTTAATATTTCTCATATAATGGATAAAAATATTTTATGCCCTTAACAAGACTGTTTCTTTAAGATATTGCATGCAAGATAGAAGCAATATTATGTTTAATCTTATCGCATAAAATATATCGGGTAAAAATAAAGGTTTATGTAATTCCAATTACTGGCTAAATAGTGCATCTTAGAAAATACCAGTTTTTTTAGTGGCGTAATAAAAAACGTCAAGAACAAGGCTTGCGAAGAATTGGCAACCAGGAGTTTACTGACGTAAATGACTCGTTGCCAATGCGAGCGTAACGCAGTTATTGACGTTTTCTTATAGCCACTAAATAAAAACTAACAAGTTATATTCATCAAAGCTTTTATTTTCGAGCAATTTCTCGTGCAGATAAAACACGGCTGTTTTTAGCGAAAGAGGAGCAATTGTGGGTTAATATTCAGAAACCTGAACGAGTAAATCGCGATAGGTATTAAAAATTTTGGATTTGGATACAAATCCAAAATACTTTCCATCTTTCATAACAGGCAAGTTCCATACACCGCTGGTTTTAAATTTTTTCATCACTACTTCCATATTATCGGTAACATCTACAATTTCTGGTGGCGAAATCATCACATCCGAAACAAAAGTATCATCATAGTGTTCTCTTTGGAACATAATTTGGCGAATATTATCGAGTAATACAATTCCTACCAGCTCTTGTTTTTCGTTCAATACCGGAAAAATATTTCGTTTGGATTGCGAAACCGCTTTTACCAGTTCACCTAATGACTGATCAACATTTACCGTAACAAAATCTTTCTCGATAACACTATCCAGTTTCATTAACGTTAAAACCACCTCATCTTTATGATGAGTTAGTAATTCGCCACGTTCGGCAAGCCGTTGTGTGTATATGGAATATTTCGTGAATGACAAAATGGTAATATAAGCAATAGTAGCAGTAATCATCAGAGGAATAAACAAGCTGTATCCGCCGGTAATTTCGGCAATAAGAAAAATAGCGGTTAGCGGCGCATGCATCACACCAGCCATAAGGCCGGCCATTCCAACCAGAGCAAAGTTTCCCAAAGGTAATTCAATATAATTCAATGAATTGATAAATCTCGAAAACCAATAACCTGTTACTCCACCCACAAAAAGGGCTGGCCCAAAAATACCTCCTATGCCGCCACTTCCATTTGTTATCGCCATGGCAATAACTTTTAACAATAAAAGCAAGGCAAAATAAATTAACAAAAGCCATTCATTGCTTGAAAAGAAAGAAAAAATACGGTCTTGAGGCATTCCCTCAATAGTACCGTTTAGTAAGGTTTGTAGGGTTGATGTACCTTCACCATACAATGAAGGAAATAAAAAAACCAAAACAGCAAGCGAAATTCCTCCGGTTATAATCCTATAGGTGTTTGATTTGAATTTATGCCAATACGATTCAACCCGCAGGGTTGTTTTTGTAAAGTAGAAAGATACTAATCCGCATAATAATCCTAACAGGATATAAAATGGGATATTATTTAACGCAAATGGCTGCGTATTAAGAACCGTTAAAACCACCCCTTTTCCCATTAACAGATAGGCTACTGTTGCTCCGGTTACCGATGAGATTAATAAAGGAACAATAGAACTTAAGGTTAGGTCGAGCATCAATACTTCGATTGCAAAAACCAAACCTGCAATAGGAGCTTTAAAAATTCCTGCGATAGCTCCGGCAGTGCCACAAGCGAGTAATAGGGCAACCGATTTAAAATTTAACCGGAAATAATGGCCAAGATTGGAGCCAATGGACGCACCGGTTAATACCACAGGAGCCTCAGCTCCTACTGAACCGCCAAAGCCGATAGTAAGGGTACTGGCAACAATCGACGAGTAGTTATTATGTGATTTTATCCGCCCGTTATTTTTGGAAAGGGCATATAAAATTTTTGAAACGCCATGACTGATATCATCTTTAACAAAATATTTGATATACAAAACCGTTAAGGTAATCCCTACCAGCGGCAAAAAAAGATATGAAAAATTAAACCCGCTATGAAAAAACCATGTAGATAAAAATTGATGGGTATAATGAACAGTAGATTTTAACAATACCGCTGCTAAACCGCTTAAAATACCAATAATAAAACTTAGAATTAAAACCAGTTTATGCTCACTGACATGTTTATTCCGCCAGATTAAAATACGCCTTGAAAATCGCTGTCCTGTTTTATAACTGAATAACACGGTTTATTTGATTAATTAAAATTGATGCAAAATTAATCAATTGTTCCAATCTAAATATTTAAAATCAAATAATTTTAATCTTCAGAAAATTTACTCAATAAATCACGATAGGCAGAAAAGACATTTGCGCGGCTTACAAAGCCCACATATTTGCCATCTTTAATAACAGGTAAATTATAATTATGGGTGGACTGGAATTTACGGGCTACATCTTCCATTGATTCATCAGGCGATACAGTTGGTGTAGGCATAAACATCAACTCTTTTACAAAAACCTTATCGTATAATTCTCGTTGAAACATAATTTCTCTGATATCATTGATAAAAACAATACCATGTAATTTATTTTCCTCATCAATTACCGGAACAATATTACGTTTCGATTTAGCAATCACTTTAACCAAATCGCCGAGTGTTGCATCTTCGTTTATGGTTAAAAAATCTTTTTCAATTAATTGTGTTACTTTAAGTAATGAAAGTACAACCTTATCTTTATCATGAGTAAATAGTTCGCCTCTACGGGCTAATTGATAAGTATAAACCGAATATTTTTCAAAAATACGCGTTGTAGCAAAAGATATACTTGAAGCAATCATTAAGGGTAAAAACATCTCGTATCCACCGGTGGTTTCAGCAATGAGGAATATCGCTGTTAGTGGTGCTTGTAAAACGCCAGCAATTAATCCTGCCATGCCGATTAAGGCAAAATTACTAAATGGTAACTCTTTAATTCCAAAATAATTCATAAACTTAGCAAACATAAGGCCGGTATTGGCTCCAATAAATAGTGTAGGTGCAAAAAAACCTCCTACGCCCCCTGCTCCAAAAGTTACTGAAGTGGCAATAGCTTTCAAAAAAATCACCAATAGAAAAAAGATAAATACAAATAACATATTATCTTTTAAATCATAAAATATACTATTGTTAAATAAATGACTGTTATCACCATGCAAACAACCATTTATTGCCTCATAACCTTCACCGTAAAGTGAAGGAAAGAAGAAAATAATAACCCCTAAAACAACAGCTCCAACAATCCATTTGGTATAGCTTTTATCTATTGCATCAAAACGGCTCTGAATAAACTTGTAAACACGCGTAAAATATACAGAAACCATTCCGGTTAAAATACCTAATAAAATATAATATAATAAGTTATCAATAGTAAATTTATGTACTATGGTTATGGGATACAGAACATCCATTCCCAAAAATAAATATGATGTAATGGCAGCCGAAACAGAAGCAAAAAGCAGAGGTAACAATGAAGATAACGTTAAATCAAGCATCATGACCTCAAGGACAAAAACAATACCCGTAATGGGTGCTTTAAAAATGGCCGACATAGAGGCGGCACTGGCACAAGCAAGTAACAATAAAGTTTGCCGGTAATTTAGCCTAAAAAACCTGCCAATATTAGATCCCCAGGCTGCCCCGGTTGCTACCGTTGGCCCCTCTAACCCCACAGAACCTCCAAATCCTACAGTAATTGCACTTGTTATAATGGATGAAAACATATTGTGCGGCTTGATTTTCCCATTATCTTTAGAAATAGCGTACAACGCTATTGGTATTCCATGACCAACCTTACGCTTTAAAATATAACGGGTGAAAATAAGTACCAACAAAATACCAATAGCAGGATAAATAAAATACAGGTAGTGTTGGTATTGCGTAACAAAACTTTTGGTTAACAGCTCCTGAATAAAATGTACCGAATTTTTTATGATAACAGCAGCAAAACCAGCCACAACACCGACTAAAATACTCAGGAAAATAATAAACTTCCTGTCATCAATTCTCTTAGTTCTCCAAATTAAAAACCGCCTTATAAAAGATGATTGTAACGCCATTTTAGTATTTTAGTCCATTAATTCTTCTGTTTTTTCCATAAAAATAAAGGTGTAAAAAAAACGATTTTTTTCCAATATCCCTTTAAAAAAACCAACTTTATTCAAACCATTTTAATAAATACGTGTTAATTTCCTAAGTTTGCAATTCCTAAAAGAATATCATATGATAACATTTGAAAAATTTACCCTCGAAAACGGACTAAAAATAATTGTTCATCAAGACAAATCTACTCCTATTGTAGCGTTCAACCTTCTGTACAATGTAGGTTCGCGGGATGAGTCCCCCGACAAAACCGGTTTCGCCCATTTGTTTGAGCATTTAATGTTTGAAGGAAGTATAAACATTCCCTCTTTTGATAATGCATTGCAAATGGCCGGTGGCGAAAATAACGCATTTACCAATAATGATATCACCAATTATTATATAACCCTCCCAAAAGAAAATATCGAAACTGCATTCTGGCTGGAATCAGACCGCATGTTTAGCCTTGACTTCTCGGAGAAAAAATTAAGTATTCAAAAAAACGTAGTGATTGAAGAGTATAATCAGCGTTACTTAAACCAACCTTACGGTGATGCTTCTTTACTGTTAAAGCCTTTGGCTTATAAGGTTCATCCTTACCAGTGGCCTACCATTGGCAAAGATATTTCGCATATTAAAAACGCTACGTTACAAGATGTCAAAGATTTTTTTCTACATCACTACGCACCTAATAATGCTATCCTTTCTGTTGCCGGAAATGTAACCACCGATGAAATAAAATCGCTGGCTAAAAAGTGGTTTGGCCCTATTGAAAAACGTGATATTTTTAAACCCAAAATCCAGAAAGAACCTCCACAAAAAGAACCACGTTTTATGCAGGTTGAGCGCGATGTTCCTTTCGATGCTATTTATAAGGCCTATCATATGAGCGCAAAAAAACATCCGGATTATTATGTTGCCGATTTAATTTCGGATATTCTTTCCAATGGTAAATCAGCAAGGTTATATCAAAAGCTGATAAAAGAAAAACAGCTTTTTAGCGATATCAACGCTTATATCACAGGTGATATCGACGAAGGGCTATTTATGGTTACCGGAAAACTAATGAAAGGAGTTAGCATAGCTGAAGGCGAACAAGCTATTGAACATGAAATAAACGAGTTAAAACACAGTATTGTCGATGATACAGAAATTGAGAAAGTAAAAAATAAGTATGAGTCTGTTTTTCAGTTTGCCCACATCAGCGCTCTGAATAAAGCTATGGATCTGGCCTACCAGGAACTTCTATGCGATGCAGAAAGGATTAACCAGGATGTTAATAATTTCAGAGCTGTTAGCAAGCAAGATATTCAAAGGGTAGCAACAACCCTTTTTCATCAAAACAATTCATCTACATTACATTACGTATCCAAAAGAAACTTATAGAGCCATGATATTAAACCGCAAAATTCAGCCTTCTTATCAAGATATTAAAAAAATAAATATTATTAATCCAACTAAAATAAAGTTGGAAAATAACCTGGTTGCACATTTTATTGATGCCGGGACACAGGAAATAGTAAAAATCGATATTATATTCGAAGCAGGCAGCTGGTTTCAGCCAAAACCGCCCATTGCAAGTGCTACCAACGAACTGTTAATAGAAGGCACTTCAAACTTTTCCTCGCAACAAATTGCCGAAAAATTAGATTATTACGGTGCTTTTATTCAACCACAGCCTACCAAAGATTTTGCAAGCCTCTCGCTTTTTACATTAAAAAAATATTTGCCCGAAACCATTAAAATACTTGAGGATATTATTAAGAATCCATCATTCCCGCAACATGAGCTAACTAATTATGTAAATAAAAAGAAACAACTTTTTAGTATTGAAATGGAAAAAGTTTCCAATTTGGCCCGACGGGCTTTTAATGAGCAACTTTTTGGAACAAATCATCCCTACGGAAAAAATGTACAACTGGAAGACTATGACTCACTAACCTGGGAAGCATTGTTCGATTTTCACAAAAAACATTACACCCCGCAACATGGTAAAATTATTGTTACCGGAAAAATCGATGAAGCTGTTATCCAAACGATACATGAACATTTTGGGAATAAGGACTGGAAAACAACCCTGGAAATAGAATATCCACAAAAGGTTTCGCAAGATGAAATGATCAAAGAAAAAATTATTCGAAAAGAAAATGTCAAACAATCAGCCATCCGGATAGGAATAGAAATGCCCACTCAAACTCATTCCGATTATTTAAAACTAACTATTTTAAACACCATCCTTGGTGGTTATTTTGGCTCAAGATTGATGAAAAACATCCGGGAAGAAAAAGGATATACCTATGGCATTGGCTCGGCATTAATTTCTTTAAAAAATGCAGCATTACTAATTATTGTATCCGAAGTAGGAGCCGCTTATGCGAAAGAAACAGTAAATGAAATATTTAAAGAAATAAACCGTTTAAAAAATGAAAAAATAAGTGACGAAGAACTTTCATTGGTAAAAAATTATATGATGGGAGATTTTTTACGGTCATTCGACGGGCCTTTTGCACTATCAGAAAGCTACCGATCGATTATAGATTTCGATCTCACACCCGGTTTCTTTAACCAGGGGATAGAAGCTATTAAAACAATTACACCGGAAGAAATTTTGCAGCTGGCGAACCAATATTTAGTGGAAGAAAATTTTATAACAACCATTGCCGGGAATTATGAATAAATATGTTTAAATTTCGTATTATTAAAAATAGTGAAAACCCTAAAATACATATTATCTTTTTTATTCATTACTGTCATAGCTGTATCGGCGGCCTATGCCCAAACCGTTCCAACCATGCAAAATGTTTCGGTTATTAACGAGCAGGGACATGTAAGGTTAAGTTGGGATTATGACAGTACTGCAAATCTTATTATTAAAAGAGATCGTTTAGAAATTGGATCATTAGAACCAATTGATACAATATACGATTTTTCTACTACAACATATATTGATAGTTCTGCACAAGCACACTTAAATCCAAGAGCTTATATAATTCTTGTTGATCGTACATTCCCTCAAATTGGAACAGCTATTGTTTCAACATTTCATTTAACATATACCTATGATTCATGTGCTAATGAAATTCAACTAAATTGGACTGATATAGGAGATGATTATTTTAATCAATGGACACCTAAAAAATTCACCGTATTTGTAGATAAAGATGGTAATTTAAAACAATTTAATGCGAATGCCTCTGACAATTCTTATACCGTAGAAAATATAAAAGAAAATACACATTATACTTTCAAAATAGGCATACAGTGGGAAGAAACCGATTTCACAGGATTTTCGAACCCGGTGCGTAAATTTACCAAAATGCCACAAAGCCCGGATTCTATAAATGCTATTTATGCAAGAACCGAAGGAGATAATACCCATTTAAAATTCAAAATAGCCACCAACTCAGAATTATCCACGTACAAACTTCTTTATTCATCATCACCCACAGGCAGTTACGATACGTTAAAAACCATAAATACAACCGATTCTGAGGTTATAACTACCCACGAAAATTCAACCCCCGATACTGAAATAACCTATTATAAACTGGTAGCCATAAATAATTGTGGCAACATCACTACCCAATCGGATATTATAAACAATATCCTGCTTACATTAGAAAATGAAGAAAATACCAACGTGTTAAACTGGAATTATTTTAAAGAATATGATTTACCGGATGCTAATTACAAACTTTACCGGTCAAAAAACAATTCAGAACCACAAATCATCAGGAATTTCTTAAATCATAATTCTTATACTGATCAAATAAGCACTAACGGAGACGAAATGATATATGGGTTATATTGTTATTTTATCCGGGCAACAGAAGCAGGATCATCAGAGTATAGCCAATCAAATAGAGTTTGTACTTATATTGAACCCAATATCTTTATTTCTGAAGCCATAACCCCTAACGGAGATGGCAAAAACGACGAATTTAAAATTCAACCCGATTTATCTTTATTCCCGGGCGAATATCAATTAACCATTTATAATCGATGGTCAAATGTAATTTTCCAAACCAAAAACCCAGGTGAATCCTGGAATGGAACAGATACAAATGGAAAAGCAGTACCAACCGGAGCATATATTTACTATTTAAAAATTAAATTGCCCGATAATCAAATTATTGAAAAAAGGGGGAACATAACCGTTTTCTATCCGTAATAATTAACATACAAGCAATTTATTTCCACGATTTTTTCTTTAAATTTGTAGTTTAAATTTAGGATGAGTATTATATGGCTAAAAAAGATGCTCCTGAAAATATAGCAATGATCGATGAAAATGCTTATGTCGAATCGCTCTACAACGACCTTATTGCAAGCTGTTCAAAGCATGTAAAGGTCAACGATATAGAGTTGATACGGAAAGCTTTTGATTTAGCCAAAGAATCACATAAAGGGGTTAAACGAAAATCGGGTGAACCTTATATTGTCCATCCATTGGCTGTAGCCAAAATAATCACCTCTGAAATTGGTTTGGGTGCCATTTCTATTGCCTGTGCTTTGCTTCACGATGTTGTTGAAGATACTGATTATACGCTTGAGGATATTCAGCATTTATTTGGCGACAAAATTGCTTCGATCATTGACGGGTTAACGAAAATTTCCGGGGTTTTTGATAACCGCTCATCATTACAAGCCGAAAATTTTAGAAAAATGCTATTAACCATGTCGGATGATGTGAGAGTTATTCTTATTAAACTAGCCGACAGGTTACACAATATGCGTACGCTTGATTCGTTGCCACCCAACAAACAACTTAAAATTGCCGGCGAAACCATTTACCTTTATGCTCCACTTGCACACAGGCTTGGACTATATGCCATAAAAACCGAGCTCGAAGATTTAAGTTTAAAATACAGATATCCCAAAGTATATGAAGAAATTGTTTCAAAATTAAAAGATAATGAAATAAAACGTCAGCAGGAAATTAACCGGTTTGCATTACCTATTATAGAAAAACTTGAAAAACATAATATCGAGTTTGATATCAGCGGAAGGCCAAAATCTGTTTTTTCCATTTGGAATAAGATGCAATCGAAAAATATTCCCTTTGAGGAAGTGTATGATTTAATGGCTATACGAATTGTTTTTAAGTCCTTAAATCGGGAAACAGAAAAAGCACAATGCTGGCAAATTTATTCATTAATAACCGACATATACACTCCCAAACCCGATAGAATACGCGATTGGATAAGCTCACCCAAAGCGAATGGTTATGAAGCACTACATATTACGGTAATGGGGCCTGGAGGAAAATGGATTGAAGTACAGATACGCTCAGAAAGAATGGACGAAATTGCTGAGCGCGGATTTGCGGCTCACTGGAAATACAAAAGTGAAAATACCGGCGAAAGTGAGTTAGATAAATGGATTAAGCGAATACGAGTAATGCTTGAGAATCCCAAATCTGATGCTCTTGAATTTATTGATGAATTTAAAATGAACCTGTTTGCTTCGGAAATTATGGTTTTTACGCCTAAAGGCGACCTGGTGACCCTACCAAAACATTCTACAGCGCTCGATTTTGCCTATGAAATCCACACCGAAATAGGAAATAAAGCCATTGGAGCAAAAATTAACCACAAACTGGTACCCCTAAATTATATCTTATCCAGCGGTGATCAGGTTGAAATAATCACATCTAACAAACAACGGATACAAAAAGAATGGCTGTCGCAGGTAAAAACAGCCAAAGCTAAATCGAGTATTACCAATAGCCTTAAAGCTGAAACAAAAAACCGGATTGATATTGGCAAAAAAATCCTTGAATCAAAATTAAAAGAACTTAATATCCACCCTAGTTCAAGGGTTTTTAGAAAAATTTTACCAGAATATAACGTAAAAAATAAAGATGAGCTATATAGTAAAATTGGAAGTGGCATTCTGAAATTAGATGATCTGAAAAAAATTCTGAAAAAAAATTCCAAAAATAAATTTGTTCGTTATTGGGGGCTCCAGATTGCAAAAACTACTTCATCATCAAAAAAATCAACTCCGGCAGCTAAGGCTCCTAAACAAAATAAAAATTTTAATTATAAAGATCCTGTTGTTATCCGCGACGATACCGATTTAGAAGAAAATAAATATAAAATAGCAAAATGTTGTAATCCCATACCTGGCGATGATGTAATTGGCTACAAAAATCCAAAAGAAGATTATATAATTATTCACAAAGCAAAATGCCCCAATGCAATTAAGTTAATGTCAAGCCAGGGGAATTATATTGTGAAAGTACAATGGACTTCACAGAAATTCTTATCATCACTTGCTAAACTAACCATTAATGGAATTGACCGTATAGGAATTGCTTCAGATATTACAACCGTTATTTCAGAGGAATTAGATGTAAATATTCGTAAATTTTTTATTGAAACACACGACGGGATTTTCGAAGGAGATATTGAGCTGTATGTTCATAGTGTTAAAGATTTGAATAACTTAATTATGAATATAAGCAAAATTAAGGGGGTGGAATCGATTAAACGAAAAGAAGATATTCAAAACTAATTTTTCTTTAAATTAATTCTAAATAACAAAAAAAAATTATACCTTTAACATTCATTATTTAAATGATTGTTTATGATTTGTACAGATGCTAAAGAAACCGTTAAAAAAATTTTTACGGAATTTTTAGAAAACAAAGGACATAGAAAAACCCCCGAGCGATTTGCCATTCTGGATGAAATATATTCGCGCGAAAATCATTTCGATATTGAATCGTTATATATATCGATGAAAAATAAAAATTACAGAGTGAGCCGTGCCACATTGTATAATACAATCGAACTGCTTTTAGAGAGCAATCTGGTTATTAAACATCAATTTGGCCGAAATATGGCTCAATTTGAAAAAGCTCATAATTGTAAACAACATGATCATTTAATTTGTCAAAAATGTGGAAAAGTTTTTGAATTTTGTGATCCCAGAATTCAGGATATTCAAAATACTGCTGAAAAAGTGGCTGATTTTCATATAAGTTATCATTCCCTATATTTCTATGGCATTTGCAAAGATTGTAGAGAAAAAGATAAGGAGTAAACTTTATTCGGTTCTACCACAAATTTAATGGAATATTTTATATTAGCCCATAAAAAGAATTATGTTTACAGAACAATTATTTGATTTGATATTGAACTTTGGTGATGA
>JASGMZ010000215.1 GCA_030156305.1 Bacteroidales bacterium
ATGAAAAATATTCAATTCACTGTTGTAGAATGTTTCATAATGTGATACTATTATCATTGATTTTGGGCACCACATTACGAAACATCAATCTTGCTGGAGAGAGTTCGTATTGTGGTGGCTTTTTTATTTCACCTCAATACCAGTTAGTAGGATTGGATTTATCCTCACTGGTATTTTAGCGGACTATCTGCGGCAAAACAAGAGATCAAAAGTACTTGCTCCCGGACAATGTCAAGGAGCTGCTTGGAGACAGGTCGGCTTAGCAGAAACAATAAAGTACCAGTTAGCCGTCGCTTCAATAGTCACAGAAGAACCGCCAATTTTGATTGCTTCATTTGTAATCCCTTGTAAAAGAGGGTCTAGGGTACCTAACAAAAGGTTTGCAGAGAAACCGGCAGAAACACCAGCGAACGCTGCACAAATACCCGCAAGTGGATGTCTACCAAAGCTTAAAAATACCAGTGCACCAAGCGGAACCAGAACAACATAGCCAGCATCAGAAGCAATATTTGACATAATACCAGCAAATACAACCACGTAAGTGATGATGGCTTTTGGTGTAGAAAGTACCACTTTCTTAAGTGCTGCATCAATAAGACCTGTGCTTTCAGCAACACCAACACCTAACATAGCAATAAGAACTGTTCCAAGAGGTGCAAAACCTGTAAAGTTTTTTACAGCACTGTTGAACATATACTGAAGTCCTTCTTTGCTAAAAAGTGAAACAACAGCAACTGTAACATCAGCTTGCTCTCTAGCATTGTAATATGTGACTTCAATGCCTTCAAATAATTTTGAAACAACAATAACAATGAGTGCTAAAATGGCAAAAATTGTAACTGGATGTGGTAGCTTATTTCCCACGCGCTCCACAAAATTAAGAAACCCGCCAAACAGGCCTCTTTTTTTAGTGTTTTCCATATTAATACTGCCTCCCCAAAAAAATTAGAAATATATCTATTTCTTAATTGGATTATAACGGAAAAACACTTTTTCGTAATTTTTTTAACTTTTTTCTCTGATTAAAAGTCGATATTTATTTTTGGGACGCCCAAGAGCACCATATACCGGAACCACTTCAATTTTATTTTTTTCAAGTAAGAATTGGACATAACGGTGAACGGTTTGATATGCCAATCCCACTGACTTTGAAAGATCATCAATGGTGAAAGCTTCAGGCATCTCCAGTAAGGCTTTTTCAATTAGGTCGAGTGTTGTGGAAGAAATGCCCTTGTCCACAAACATATTTTGTTCAGCGAGAGCTTTTTCTGTTTGAATTTGTCCTATTTTTAAATTGATTTGAATGCGAGCGATTAAATCTGGCGCTTTAATGGGTTTAATGGCGAAATCGGTAGCCCCGTGCTTTAAAAAATCATCTGCAATTTCCTGACGTTCATCTACGGTTAAAATAATAATAGAAACATAAGGATTGATGTCCCTAATTTTTTTTAACGTGGTTAGTCCATCCCAGCCAGGCATATGATAGTCCATAATAACCAAATTGAAATCATTGTCCTTAAAGAACTGATAGCCTTCTTTGCCATTAGATGCGGTGGTGGGCGTAAGGCCTGCGAACGAACAAATTTCTTTTAGTGTATACAATATATCTTTATCGTCATCAATAATCAGTACTTTTTTATGTGTCATGGTTTATCTCCTTCGCATGATCGTCACCGCTAATGGGCAAATGAATCTGAAACTGTGTGCCGTAAATGGTGCTGTTCAATAAATTTAAATGGCCTAAGTGGTCTTCAATTACTTTTTTTGCAAAAGCGAGACCAAGACCTGTCGTTCCCTTGGATGAATAGCCAATTTCAAAAATATGCAATTTATCTTTGTCTGAAATTCCCATACCATTATCTGAAATGCGAATAAAAAGATGGTTTTCTTTTTGAATGGCAAGTATTTCTATTTTTTTCTTTGAATCTAGCGTATCCGCCATAATGGCATTTTCGACGATGTTAATCAGTGCTCGAACCATTCTAATTTTATTGACATTGAGTAAAAGGGGTTCTTTGGGTAGGAGTACATTAAACTCAATGTCAATGTCGTGAAGGGGGAGTTGGGCTTTTAATATGTCAATAAGATCTGTTAAAAGTACTTTCTCTCTAAAGGTATCGTAAAGAAAACTCGAAATCATATCGGACATTTTTTGTGCGGCCCCATCGATGCGTTCGGCATAGGTTGAAATGGTTTGAACGTCGTTTGACAAGGGGATTAGACTTGACAGACCCCTTATTGTAACCAGTGGAGTTTTCAGGTCATGGGTTAAAGCGTGAATTTCCTCATAGATTCTATTTTCAAACACTTTGGTTCGATAAATTTTTTCGCTTTCATGATGTGATTCAGCAATGCTGATGTATCGATCAAAACTCAAAAATAAAATCGTGGAAAGAGTGGCTGAAACCATGAGCGCTCCGAAAAACGCAAATCCTAAGAAGTCTAATATGACAGAGTTTTTTAAATACAAAGAAGCGATCCTTATACTCGTTGGAATATCTGTGCTACCAAAACCAAATTTGGAAATCAAAGGTATTAAATTTAACCAATGTAGGGCCAAAAAGAACTGAATCGATAAGGTGATTATTCTGAGTAATATTTGGTTTTCGGACTTTCCTCTCTTTAAAAAAATTAGAATAAAGAGGGTGGCGAAATAATTTGGAAGCCAGTCTAATTCAATGCCATACCATGTATACAATACCTGAATCAAACCCATATAAATTAAAATAAATATAGGGTGAAACCAAACGGTGCTTATGGCTTTTGAAAAATAATAAGCCATTATAATATACAAATGCACAAACAAAAGAGCACCCACAATCCCGTGTACGGCTGAGTAAATAGCACTTGAGATAACAAGGGGTCCACTATCATGTGTGTATGCTGAATCTTTGATTTTAATCATAATGCTAAAATTATAGTCTAGTAAGACCCATTTAAGGGCGATCAATACAAATAATAGCAATACAGCAAGCAAAAGAGGAATATATTTTTTTTTCATGGTTTGCCTCAAAATTAACGGAATATACTTACAAGGGATTCGGAAATGGTATAAACACTTTCCGTTATGGTGATTGGAATGTCAGATGTCATAGAAATATCATAAAGGAAATTATCGTAGTCGCTTTGGATGGTTGTGATGATATAGTCCATTTGGGGCATAAGTTCTTGAAGAAGCAAGTTGGTTTGATCGATTCGACGGGCTTTTTCTCCAATAAAAACGCCAATAATAGGTTTGTTTTGATCTTTTGTCATTTGAATTAAATTTTGAACGCGTTTTAACTCATCTTCCACAGAAAATTCTTGCTGTTTTGCGTTTACTGGACTGAATCCAAAAACGATGATAACAGCATTTGTTTTTTCCAAATCTGCCCCAGTGGCTTTTGGCATAAAATAATTGTGAATCATCATTTCATTGGCCATGTCTTTAATCACATTGGTATCTGAACTTTGACCCGCCGAAGTGATCAGTACCGTTTCTTGACCTAAGGGCTGGGGCAGTGAAGGAATACTTCCGTAATTTTCTTCAGGTTTTGGAATATGAAAAAGCATGACAAAAATACTAATTATTAAAATGGAGATGGAGAGAATTCTTTCTTTCATACGAATCACCTAAAATCGACTTCATAGAGCCATTGATGACCAATGGCAGAGGGTTTGTAATTTTTCACTCTATAATCAATGGCGCACAAACTCATGGTGTGAACGAGTGGGAAACCTACAAAATCATTGTAAATCATTTCTTGCGCATCTCGGTATAGAGAAGTCCTAAATTCTTCGTTTATGGTGTGACGTGCGGTTTTTAGTAATTGATCCAAACTGGCGTTCTTATAAAAAAAGTAATTAAGAGATAGATTGGGTTTGGTATTTTCAGAATAAAATAAGGTATATAGGAAGTTGTCTGGATCCAGTAAATCCCCATTCCACCCTGCCAAAACCATAGGGTGCTCTCCGTTTTTTACGCTGTTTAAGAAGTCAGTCCATGAAAGAACTTTTAAATGCACGTTGATATTGGCTTCTTTCAATTGCTCTCTGATGATGCTGGATGCACCTATTGGATTTGTCATATAGTCTCTAGAGGTGCTGCTGACCCATAAAGTCGTGTTAAACCCCTTTTCGAATCCCGCTTCTTTTAAAAGTTTTTTTGCTTCTTCAATATTTTGAGGAAGTGGCTTGATGCCTTCATGATAACTTTTTGATTGAGGTGGTAAAAAAGTTGAAGCGGGTTTTGAGAGTGGTGTCAATGCATCGGAGATAATTTGGTCTCTATTTAAAAGAAGACCAATAGCTTTTCGTACCCTTATATCATCAAATGGAGCGACACTGTGATTAAGTGCCAAATATGAGATGTTGATCATGGGTTTGTATCTTAAAATGGTATGAGGTGAAGCTTCGATTTTATCTTTGTCAGTCCATTGAGCCCCTTCCAAGATATGAAGACGAGACGATTTAAAGAGTGCGTCAATATCTGCTTTCTTGTCAATAACACGAAAAACGAGGCCATCAAGGGCTGCTTTCTTACCCCAATAATTTTCATTTCTCTTTAAGACCACTTCCCTTCCCACATCCCACTGATCTAAAGCAAAAGGCCCCGTACCAACAGGGTGAAACTTTAAGTTTTCGTTGTACTTTTTTATGGATTCAGGGCTGGAAATGCCGAATGCTGGGAGGGACAATACATTTAAAAAGGGCGCATAAGGTTCGTTTAATAGAATTTCAACGTTATATTCAGAAATGGCAATGACGGACTTTATCATTCCAGGAAAACCACCAAAACTTTGATTCCAGTAGGTGAATTGGCCTGTATGATAGGGATTATTATCATTCATCCATCTCTGAAAATTAAAAACAATGGCCTCCGCATTCAAAGGGTTTCCATCGTGAAAAGTGACATTGGGACGTATATGGAAGTTCCACGTCAACCCATCTTCACTCGATCGCCAGGATTCGGCAAGACTAGGGAGTATGGTTAACCCGTCACTGTCTAATCGCACCAAATTCTCGAAAATGTTAACAGACACTTGAAAGGATTCAGAATCTGTTGCGATGGAAGGGTCGAGACTTATGGAATCTGTGTATCTTCCCACAATCAAATTTTTACTAGGCTTTGTTTCAATTTTTTTTGAAAAAAAGATATACATCAAAGTTGAAATAAATATTAAAATAAGAAACAGATAAATGTACTTGTTTAAAAACTTCTTTTTGAACATAAAAGACTCCTAACGCGTTTTCTTAAACCTCATGGGTATTATATCATAAAAAAAATATTTATAAAGAAGGCACTTCGGTGCTCGAAAAATTAGTCTTTAAAAAAGTCATGGG
>JASGMZ010000216.1 GCA_030156305.1 Bacteroidales bacterium
CTACGGCACTTTATCCATTCATTTTTAGTATCTTTTAATCAATCTCCTCAACCGCCTGATACTCGAAGGGTACATTAACCAACTCGGCATATTCCTCTCCTGCTTCCAACATATCATCATCACCATCAAGATAGTTCCATATAATTTTCACCTCTTTCCCGGCTTTATTCATCTTATTTAAAATATTCATTATCTCGAGAAGCATAAGCGAAGAGGCCGAATTAAAGTATTCCATTTTAAACTCAAACCATGTTTTGTCATTCGGATTTTTGGCATACTCTTCTAACCATTCAAACACCGGAGCATAAAATGTTTTGCTTTCTTCGGGAAATGATTTGCCGGCAATTACAAATTTACTGTTTTCTTTATCAAGAAAAATTTTAGGCGTTGATTCTAGTGCTTCAATAAGTAATGGTTCCATAATTATTTTATGATTTCAGGTATTTATTTAACGTAGCTAAGAATAATTTTAACCGAATAGGTTTTAGAATAAAATCATCGCATCCCACTTCAACGGCTTTATCTTTTGCATCCTCAATGTTAAGGGCTGTTTGTGCAATTACCGGAATATCTTTGCGGATTTTTTTAATCTCTTTGGTTGTTTCAAAACCATCCATACCAGGCATATTTATATCCATCAGGATTAAATCAATTTCAGGATTTTCTTTAAACATAGCAATGGCCTCAGTTCCGTTTTGAGCCCTTACTATATTTACATCAGTTATTTTTAAGGCTTCCACAAGGAAAAGATAATTCATCTCAGTATTCTCGGCAATAAGAATCGTTTTATCACTCCAGTCATACTTATCTTTAGGCACTAACTTTCGATTGGCCGTTTCGAGTTTAATGCCCATAACCAGGATATCATCCAACTGGATATAATCCCCTTTCCACTCTTCAAATGTTTTCTCTAAAATCTGTTCCTGCACATCCATGGGCTTTTTATGAATTTTAAGCAGCAGCTCTTTAAAATTCCCCGACATAAATTTCTGTTTTTTAGGCCCGCCAATTTGATCGACAAAGCCATCGGAAAAGATATAAATTACATCATCTTTAAAGATGTCTATTTCGTGGTTAGTAAAGGATTTATCCGCTTTTTGATGAATACTTACCGGCATCCGGTCGCCTTTAAAAATCTTTAACTCATTATCCCGGATAAGGTATAATGGGTTATGAGCGCCGGCGAACTGTAACTTTTGCTTCTCGGGGTCGATAATACAAAGAGCAATATCAATCCCGTCTTTCGATTCATTATCAGCACCCGATTGGTGTAAGGATTCAATAATATAGCTTCGCAGCTGATTTAAAATTTCATTGGCCTGTAACGAATAAACATGCTTATTTTCTACAATTTTATTTACAATCTCGTTTAAAAAGGCCGTACCGAGCACACTCATAAAAGCACCGGGTACTCCGTGCCCGGTACAATCTGCAGCAGCAATAATAATTTTATCATCCTTATTCATCATCCAGTAAAAATCACCGCTTACAATATCACGGGGTTTAAACAGGATAAAATGTTCGGGTAAACTACGACGGATAAAACTCAACGGGGGTAACAAAGCGGTTTGAATTCTTTTGGCATACTCAATGCTGTCGGTAATATCCAATTTTTGTTTATTGGCTAAATCACGCTGCTTTTCAATCTCTTCTTTTTGTTTAAAAATCTGTACGTTCTGGTCGGCCAGTTTTTTATTAGCTCTTTTTTTAGCCTGAAACTGACGATAAACCAGAATGGAGAAGAAGATGATAACAACAAAAATAAGCAGAATACCATAAATAATAAGCCGTTTATTTCGCAACTCGGCTTCCTTTTCGCTAATGGTAAGCCGGTTTAATTCCAGTTCAAGCTTTTGTTTCTCGGTAAGTTCTTTGGTTTGTTGTAGTGTTTGCTTTGTTTTTTCCAGTTCAGAAGATCTTTCACTTAACTCTTTTTGCGATTGAGCTTTTTCCACTTCGGCTTTACGGATATCCTCTTTACTTTTTTCTTCGATGGTTTTTATCTGCTCGGCTTTAATATGTTTATCCACTGTGGCAAAAAGATCAAAATACTTCAGGGCATTTTCAGAATCGCCCAATGCTTCGTAGTTTTCGGCCAACATACCATAGCAGGTTCGTACTAATGTCAAATTATTTAACTCCTGCGCATAGCTTAACGCTTCATTTAAAATAGTAACAGCCTCTTTATGTTGCGACAGATTTTTTAATGCCGAAGCCTGGTTTATTAAACCGGTATATATTCCTCCTTTTTGTTTCAGGTTACGGGCATACTCAATTCCCTGGCGAAAATTTTCAACAGCCCGCTGATATTCTTCCTGGTCGGCATAAATGAGCCCGATATTATAATAAATTGTTTTTATTCCATTTTGATTATTGTTCTGCTTATTTAATTTAAGCGACCGGGAAAAATAGTCAATGGCCTGGTTAAGCATTCTATTTTCCCAGTATAAGTAAGCGATTTTATTATAATTTTCGGCTTCCTGAATGGAATTACCTTCCAGTTGATAAGCCTGAGCCTGCTCTTTATAGGTATTAATCTTTTCTTCAATAGATTTATCAAGGGTTTGAGCCATTGACAACGGCAAAAAAATAATTAACAGTACAAGATAAATTATACCAAGTTGCAAGATTCTTTTCATCAAAGAAAGTTTATTAAACGGTTACTTATTCAACAAAAAATTCAACCATTTTTTCCGATTGGTTTCCGAGCTTATCAAACGATTTTACATCAATATAATAAACCTGATTTTCCTTGAAATCCTTAATCAGGCTGTTGTATGATCTGGAGGGAGAGCCATTAACCGAGTAGGTCATTTTATCAAAACCTACCAGCGTATCTGTTGATGATAAAAACAGCACTACATGGGCAGGGTAAACATCATAACTTTTTTGATCGATTACTTTTGTTTTTTCAGAAATCATACTAAATCGGAAAAATATCTCAGGCCCGGTATTATCTTCAACACAAATAAATGAATTCGTGCTTGAGTTATCTACATTATCATAACCCATGTAATTTACGGTATGTACACCTTCCTTATTTATACGAAAAGGCTCAACGTATTCTTGTAAAGCTTCATTGTCAATGCCATATTCGATCCTTTTATATCCGGAACCATCATCTTTTGCCGATAGGCTAATTTTTGTATTGCGGGTAATAAACGTTGTGTCTTTAGATTTAAAATGGGGCCCCTCGAAATGATGTCCCAGGGTTGGCCCCGATAAATCAACATAAGCAATGGTTGACTTATCCGTCATGATAGTTTTTATACTTTGATTATTAACATGATCGATTACAAAAGTTTGTATTTTTAGTTTTCCTGATTTATTTAAAAAGAAGGGTTGGGTATAAACCTGAAACTCTCCATCGTTAATTGAATATCGTATTTCTTTCACTCCCGCTTTATTATCCATGGCAGTAAGTTTAACCTTGCTTCTTCCGGAAGAATATTCTCGTCCGTTGGCAATAAACGTATTCCCGATCAGTTCGTCAACCACCATGGGAGGAGTTTTATCTATATAAAAAGAATATTTTTTTGGTTCTTCTTTATTGCCTGCATGATCAACCGAATAATATGTTAACGAATGTTCTCCTTCGCTAAGCCCGGAGATATTTACAGGTTGTTTATAAGTATATTCGGTGCCTTCATTTATCGAAAAAATGGTATGCTTAACTTTTGAATTTTCATCCTTTGCTTCCAGTATCAATTTTGATCTTGGTGATAGAATATTATTATACTCATCGGTATTTATCGTAAGCTTTGTTTCCGGAGCCGTTAAATCAATTTTTAGGTTTATCTTTTGGGGTTCTTCTACATTTCCTACATGATCAACCGAATAATAATTAATCTCATATAATATTTCTTTATCAAAAATGACAGGATCATTAAATGGTTGATAATTTTGCCCGTTAATAGAATAATACGTGGCTTCAACTCCCGACATTGCATCAGAAGCTTTCAACGTTAATTCTACCGGTTGGTCGAAATAGAGAATATTTTCACTTTTATAGTATTTTGGGTTACTAAGCGAAAATCGGGTAACCGGTGGCCTGCTATCAGAATAAATTTCAAAAATAACATCCTCAAGGGGGTAAACGACCTGCTTAGTAGCAGTATCTACTTTCGAGGGAGAACGAAAAGTGTTATATCCTTCGGTATCAAGATACATCGGGTTTGCATATTTTTTGGAATCTTCGGCAGGAATCAATAAATGTGAGGGAGCATTCTCGTTAGGGGAAGAAGAAATCCGAAAATACAGAGGCATCCCTTTGTGAACATACATTTTCCCTTCTTCAGACACATAAAATTTTTTAGGATGGGTTAATGGTTCTTGTGATTTTAAAGAAAAGGAAAAAGCACAGAGAGAAATTAATAACAAAGAAAATTTAAATCTATTCATATCGTTAAGCATTATGTTTTTATGTTGTTTCTTATTTATACGGTAATCCTCAAAAAAGTTTTATAAAAAGCCAGGATTCTGATATATATTCTTATTAGCGAATAATACTATTTACCTGATAATGGTAACCGTACCCGATATTCGTGGAGCTCCATTTTTCAGGTTAATAATATAGTAATAACTATCCATGGGTAAATCATTGCCATTAAAGGTTCCATCCCAATATTGTGATTCATCATATCCTCTGGCATAGAATACCCGGTTACCCCAACGATCAAAAATTTCTATTTCAGCCGCAGGATAGAGTGTACTCATTTCAATGACCCAGCGGTCATTAAATCCATCTCCATTGGGTGTAAATGCACTTGGAATCTTTAAACAATGATCACTTACACTATTTAACCTAAATGTTGTATCAATTTCACAAAGATTCTCATCCTGAATGATTACATGGTAAATATTAGATCGGATATCATATAGGTTTTCTTCGGCACTACCATTATCCCAGTAAATATTATAATATCCTACACCACCACTAACATTCAATTCAATATATCCATTTTGTATATCAGGGCAGGATGGTCGCCTAATTACAGGATCAATAACCAGTTCTTCGGGTTCAGATATTTCGACCACGGTATCGAGGGCACAATTATTTTTATCGGTAACCGTAATTTCATATACTCCTTTATCCAGCATATCTGCTACCGAAGCGTCATATCCATTCGACCAGTTATAGGTATATTCGGGAGTACCTCCAAACATGGAAATACCAATATATCCATCGGCAAAGCCATAGCAGGTAATGTCCGTTTTATCAATGGTTGCCTCTAATGGGTCGGGCTGGGTAATCTCAACATACACATGTTGTAAACAATTATTTTCATCAACAACCTCTGC
>JASGMZ010000217.1 GCA_030156305.1 Bacteroidales bacterium
TAATAAACGAATAACAATTTTCAGGAATTTCTCTTTGCGGCTTGGCGTCTTAGCGGTGAAATAATAGAACACAGATTCAATCCATTGAATACACCGATGAAACAGATAATCACAGTTTAAAAGTTTTATGTATGTAAAAAATAAAAGTGGCTGGCGGTAGTTGGCTGTATTGTTACACAGATTTAATATATTAAAAACTAATTTACTCAGATAATAAATAAGTCTTTTTGCGCCTTAGCGTCCTGGCGGTGAAAAAAATGATAAAAATAGAACACAGATTCAATCCATTGAATACACCAATGAGACAGATAATCGCAGAGTTTCTTTAAAAAAAAGTTTTGCAGTCGATTGGCAGGAAGACAAGTTGGAAGTTAGATTTACTAAAAAAGGAGCTATTCAAACCACAGCTCCTTTTTCAATATTAATCGGCTATTTTTTATTTAAAGGCTTTTTCTAACAATCCATCCCCATTTAACTTCAAGCGGTCGAAATATTCCGGAACGGGTTTACCCGTTAATTTATCAACATAAAGTTTAGCCAGGTATTGTCCAAGCATAAACCCTTGTCCTCGTAAACCGATAAATAAACCGTGTTCAGGGTCAATCAACATTTTAGGCTCGACATAATAACCGGCCCAGATTGCCTGAAAACCAACAGATGATAAATTAGGAATCCAGTTTACAAATACTTCAGAAACAATTTCCAGGAAGTCCTGAGAGTTTATTTTCAGGTTCTTGCCGGTTTCCTTAGGCTCAATGGCTGGTGAGGCACAACCAATAATCTGGCCGGTTTCACCCAGCTGTTGTCCGTAAACAGCGGTAAAGCCTTTATAGTTTCTTCGGTCAATAACCATCGACAATGGTTTCCCGTTAACACCCAGCATAGGTAAACGGCGGGTAATAAAGGCCTGGTGTTTTACCGGATAAATGCCGGTTTGCAGTCCCAGCTTTTTAGCAAACTTATCTCCTTCGGGGCCTAATGCATTAATAAATACCTCGGTTTCGTATTCGATATAATCGTGGTTATGGCCGCGAACAATCACATGATAGGTTTTTCCGGTTTTATTCACATCAATCAGTTCGCAATCTTCCTGAACCTCGCCTCCGTTTTTAATACCAATTTTTCGGATTAAATCAATCACTCTTCCCGGTGTTGCCTGCCAACAATTTTCGGTAATTAATGCTGATTGATAGGTTTTTAATTCAGGATTAAAATTCGGAGATATCTCTTTTTGAAAATCTTTAGGTTCAATCATCCGTGCCTTCGACCATGCAATAGAAGCTTCCAGGTCTTTATAAATAGCATCATCATGGGCAAAAGTTACATATTTAATCGGCAGAAAATCGATATTCTGAATTTCCTGTAGCTCTTTAAAAATTTCGAGGTTATGATTCGCGATATCCGAAAGTTCCGGCAAACTGAAATTTGGCCTTCCACCGGCAATATTTCTCCACGAGGCTCCCCGTCCGTAATTAATCATAACCGGCTTCTGCCCTGCCTCGGCAAGGTAACGGAATAATGCACTACCACCAATACCACCACCGGCAACTAACGATTGTACTTTAATTTTTTTACGTCCGGTTCCGTTTAAATGAGTAATTACTTTTTCGTGGGCATTCCGTGGATAAAGCTCACCTAACCCTAACTGGTTAGATAAAGGGCCACGTGGTGTAGCATCGCCAACCAGTGAAATGCCATATTTTGGCAATACGGTTTTTAATCGCTTTATACATCGTTTACCACGACATGCTCCCATCCCTAAGCGTGTGGTATGTTTCACTTCATCGGTTGAGATATATTTCCGGTCGCCAATAACGTCTAAAATATCTTTCAGCTTCACATCATCACAATGACAAATATACTGTTCTACCTTACTGTTATCTTTGGTATTTTTAAATTCTATATTTTCAGGATAATTTTCTTTTACAATAAATCCGCGCACCTGGGTTAAATCTTCACCATGTACATCCATTGATTTTACTCTGGCAACATTGGTTTTATTTGCCTTTTTCATGATTTTTACGATTACACCTTCGCCTATTTTGTTCCCGTTATTGTCTACCAAAAATACTTCAGAATTTTCTTCTGCCTCGTACTCGATGGGTAAAAACAGCCAGTCTTTCTTCAGGTTATAACCAAAAATGGCCAGTCCCGGACATTGATATACACACTTCATACATCCAATACATTTATCAAAATCAATGTAAGGCACCGTGCTGGTCGATGATTTGGTTATCGCTCCATGTGGGCAGGAGAATGCACAAGGGTTACAAGCAAATCCGTAAAGACAATCGATGATAACAAAAGGTTTCTCTTTTTGTCGTTCAGGTGTTGGCATATAAGGTTTATCCAGTACTTTTACAGGATGCTGTTGCGAATCGATATATTCTTTGGAAATTTTAAGATACTCGTCATAATCATATCGCATGGCCAATTCATCAACAATTTCGTATGCCGCTTGTTTTCCACGCAATACAGCACTTGTTCCTTCGCCAATTCTAATGGCATCTCCTGCTCCGTGGCAATCACGTCCGAAAATTTCTTTTCCTTTAATCAATAATGCATCATCAGAAACCAATCCGGTACAAATATTAATGGCATCAATTCCATCAATTACACGTTCGGTTCCGGGTACCGGTTCAAAATTTTCAGCATCAGCCACTACTGCACCAACTACACCATCATAATTTTCGTTAGGGATTGCTTTAATTAAGATAGTAGATGTAAGCACAGGAATTCCTAATCTGCGTACACGGTTTGCCTGAACAGGAAATCCTCCTTCGTTAGGCTGCGCTTCGATGATTGCTTTTACATTTGCTCCTGCCTGCATCAGCTGGTACGAAGTAAGGTAACCGATATTTCCGGCTCCTACGGTTAGTACATTTTTACCCAGCAACGTAAACTCCTGGTTCATCATCTTTTGTACTACGGCAGCCGTATAAACTCCAGGCACATCATCGTTTTCAAACGGAGGCATAAAAGGAACAGCTCCGGTAGCAATGATTAAGTGATTGGCATCTACATAATAAATTTCTTCGGTTTTAATATTTTTTACAGCCAGCCGTTTACCTTCTAAAATATCCCATACGGTCGAATTAAGAAAAATCCCATTATGATTGTCACCAGCTAAGGTTTTGGCTATGTCAAAACCTCGCATCCCTCCAAATTTTTTCTCTTTTTCGAAGAAAAAGAACTGGTGAGTTTGCATTAAAAACTGCCCGCCAATCTGGTCGTTATTATCAATCACGATATTTCTGACTTTGTGGCCATTTAATATTTCACGGGCAGCTAATCCTGCAGGCCCAGCACCAATTATTACCACATCCGTTTTATATACGTCAAGCGATTCATCGGTCGTAATTTTTCTTACTTTCGGTTCATAATCCTGGGGTATTTCTTTTACCTCTTTTATATTATCCACTTTAGTAATACAAATTCGGCGAATAACGCCATCAACAAGCATTTCACAAGCGCCACACTTACCAATACCACATTCAAGGCTTCGGTTACGATTCTCCAGGCTATGGCTATGAACCGGATAACCTGCCTGATGCAATGCTGCGGCTATGGTAAAACCCTGTTCTGCTTCTACATCTTTGCCATTAAATTTAAAGGTTACTTTATCGGGGGATGGGATTTCCAGGATGGGGTGTTTGTTTATTTTATACATAGCTCAAAATATTTTTAAAATTTTAGTGGCCTAAAGTAACTACGCATCAACAAAATATCATATGATTTTTGTCAGAGAATAAAAAATACCTGTCAATAAATACAAAATACGACTAAAAGTAAGGGTAAGGGAAACAATAAAAATCAAACTAATAAAAAACTTCTATCGCTATATTTTCAGCATTTGCATATTTAACGAGATAGTCCTGCAACTGATTAAGATAAATCTCTAAATCATTTTCCCCGCTAAAGGATATAATATTCATCGAAAGATTTTTTGTTTTCGAAGTGATTTTTACTCGATCCGAGTCGCTGGTAGGGCTGCCAAACTTCCCTTCCCTGTCTTCAAATACCGGAAGGTTTTCAATATTTAATGGCCCGCGTCCAATGCCAAAATATTCATCCTCTTTGGTACCTATCGTAAATTGAACCGGAGGCTGTAATTTAGAAATATCAAAAGCACAAATAGAATAAAAAGAAGTAATTGAAACCAGGTTATTGATATCCACAATATTGTTGATTTGATAAATGCCTTTTTCTTTTACGATACGCCGCAACAATGCTTCGGAAGACAAACGGTAACGGGCAGGGTCTTTGCCTAATATTTTATAGGCTTTTCGCGAATGGGCAATGGGTGGTAACTTTGCAATATCCTGTACAGTATATTTTTTTGAAAAATCATTACAGGCATCATTTAATAATTGATGCAATTCATCATCAGACTCTTTTACCTGCACTTTTGCCTGTATGCTTCCGATAGCTAAATTCTTCAACGTGTCTTTTAAAATATCAGCAATATGAATTTTTAGCATATGGCATTTTCATTTTGTTTCGCTTTGTTGTATCTTTAATAAAAATAAACACTTAACACATATACTTGTTGTAAAGATAAGCATCAATTAAAAAATAAATATGGAACACACAGTAAAAATTCTAAAAACGGAAAATATAACCCATGACGTAAAACATTTTGTTTTAGAAAAGCCTGAAGGATATACCTTTGAGCCGGGACAGGCCACCGCTTTATCTATCAATAAAAAAGGACATGAAGATGAGAAGCGTCCTTTCACGTTTACCTCATTAAACAGTGACCCTCATCTGGAATTAATAATTAAGATTTATGACAGCCATGATGGTGTAACCAAAGAGTTGGGGAAATTACAACAATCGGACGAACTGATTATTGGCCCACCCTGGGGAACCATCAGCTACAAAGGCCCTGGTTACTTTATTGCCGGCGGAGCAGGAATAACCCCATTTATAGCCATTTTAAGGCATCTGCAAAAAGAAAATCAGTTAAAGGATAATGTCCTTTACTTTTCGAATAAAACAACAAAAGATATTATTCTGAAAGAGGAATTTGAAAAGATGATGGGAGAGAATTTTGTTAATGTAATTACCCATGAAGAGACGAACAAATATATTAACCGATTTATTGACAAAGACTTTTTAAAAGAAAAGATTAATGATTTCTCGAAACATTTTTATATCTGCGGCCCACCCAGGATGACGGAAAGTATTCAGGAGGCCTTAAAGGAGCTGGGGGCAAAACCAGATGCGCTGGTATTTGAATAAGGATAGAAAATAGTGTTAGCAGCAGTGGACAGCGGCAGT
>JASGMZ010000218.1 GCA_030156305.1 Bacteroidales bacterium
TGCCGATTGATGTTCAATGTAATTTGCATAATTTTGGCTGCACTCGGCATAGCTCAAGCAAGCTTGGCTCTGCCCTCGTTTGCACAAAATTTTAGGAGCAATAGCGAACTAAAATTATACAATTGAACACATATCGGTATGAAATAGCATTATTCTTAAATCTTATGTAAATTTCGGTGTGAAATTTGTTAACTTATTGAGAGCTTGATTTTATAAAATATTATTAATTATTATCTTGTAAAAAAATAAATTATGAAGAAATTAGTATTTGCATTATTATTAGGAGCATTTTCATTTAACGTTAGTGCACAAGATTATTTACCTACCGAAGCTGATTTAAATCAATTTTTAAACTCTAAATTGTATGTAGTGTTGGAAACAAATCCGATTGCTGCATATAATTTTAAAATTCAGCAAGCAGTAAAAAAAACATGGAAATTAACCGATTATGAATTTATCTCTTTTAAACAATTCGAGGAGATGTTTAATGATCCGGATAAATCATTTTTAATGATGACTCAGGTTTTATTCGAGAATGATAAAACGAAAGTCCGATACAACTTTTTAAATCTTTTTATTGGAAAAAAAGGAGTTGATGATTTTAATGATTTGCCCGATATTGCATCCATACCTTTATCATATACTATGGTAGGTGAAGAGTATTGGGTTTATAAACTGGAATCGTTGGTTCGTTTTTTACAAACCCATGTCATGAATATGAAAAACGACCCAAGCATTATTAAGAAAAATATTTTTCAGCATTATAACGATAATATGAAAGATATTAAACAAAAAACGCTGTATCTGATAAAGGACGAAGTTTCACCCGAAATAAATACCGAAGCTAAGTTGAAAAAAGTATATCCTTATAAATTTAAGTTTGTAACGCGCGAGGAAATAGAAGAAGCAATCCAAACCCGCGATCCAAACGTAGTATATTTACATAAAGTAGGCCCACAAGGAACAAGGTTGCGTGCACGGTGTTATAAAATAATTATTGGTGCTAAAGATGCTAACTTTTATTATTTTGATTACCATTGGGTTGAACGAACAAAAAATTTCGATGGTATTTTAGAAAAAGATTTTAAGAAACTGGCAAAAGGACGAAATTCAATTTTTTAATCAATAAAATACTACCGTATAATTATTAAAACCCTGTAGAAATTAAATATTTCTTCAGGGTTTATTTTTTTATTACGACAATAAACCATTTACTCATTCGAACAATTATTTTATTCACATTGTTTTTGTAGTTGTTTATTTTAAACCATTGTTTCCATTATTTCATTTTATAACCCTTTTTTTTTATTCTATATTTGCAACATAAAAATTATCATAAACTAATTATGGCTGGACAGAAACCCTCAATACCAAAAGGTACACGCGATTTTTCGCCTGTTGAAATGGTAAAACGAAATTTTATTTTTGATACCATTAAAGCTGTATTTAAGCAATATGGATACTTACCTATTGAAACTCCTGCAATGGAGAACTTATCGAGCCTTTTGGGAAAATATGGTGATGAAGGAGATAAATTACTGTTTAAAATTTTAAACTCGGGCGATTTTCTGTCTAATTTTACAGATAAAGAAAAATTAAAAAAAATATTTTCTGATTTTTTAAATAAATATAATACAAATAAGAATAAAAATATTGATAAATCTTTAGCATTTGATAAATCGATAAAGTATATTTCTGGAAAAAATAAACTCTTAAGTTTATATTTAGAAAGTAAAAAAGATACTTTAATTAAAAAAATAGATTCTAAGCAAGATCCGGTAAATTATTTTATACGTTATTTATCATCAAATATCATAAATAATAAGGTAGAATCTTCAGATTTTACTTATGATATTTCTGAAAAAGGGCTACGTTATGATTTAACCGTTCCCTTTGCCCGTTACGTAGTTCAGCATTTAAATGATATTACTTTCCCTTTTAAACGGTACCAGATTCAACCGGTTTGGCGTGCCGACAGGCCGCAAAAAGGCCGTTACCGCGAATTTTACCAATGCGATGTAGATGTTATAGGCAGTAACTCCTTATTGAACGAGGCTGAACTAATTCAAATTATTGATAAAGTTTTTCAAAAATTAAATATCAATACGGTTATTAAATTAAATAATCGTAAAATATTATTAGGTATTGCTGAAGTAATAGGGGCTAAGGATAAATTTATTGATTTAACTGTCGCACTTGATAAATTTGATAAAATTGGGAAAGATGGTGTAAAAAATGAATTACGTGAAATTGGTTTTTCTAACCATCAAGTTGAAAAGGTTTTTGAAATAATTAATGTTTTTGATAAGGATAACCAACAAAAAATTGATTTCCTTAAATCAATGCTAAATGAATCGGATATTGGACTAAAAGGAACTGAAGAGATTGAAACTGTTTTAAATTATTTTGATTTTTTACCCCTTAACACAATCCTTGAGTTGGATCTTACCCTGGCACGCGGATTAAATTATTATACCGGTGCTATAATAGAGGTTAAAGCCCTTGATGTAGAAATGGGCAGTATTTGTGGGGGTGGCCGTTACGATGATTTAACCGGTGTTTTTGGCTTAAAAGATGTTTCCGGTGTAGGGGTATCATTTGGTGCCGACCGTATTTATGATGTGATGGAGCAATTGCAGATTTTCCCCGAAGAAATTGTTTCTTCTACAAAAGTAATGTTTGTTAACTTTGGGAAAAAGGAAGAAAAATATTGTTTGCCTCTGCTTCAAAAATTGCGCGACAAAGGCATTAGTGCCGAGATGTTTCCTGAATCAGCAAAAATGAAAAAACAAATGGCCTATGCCAATAATAAAAATATACCTTATGTAATATTGGTGGGTGAAAATGAAATGAACAAAAATCTTTTATCGGTAAAAAATATGATTAGTGGCGAACAAACCGAGATGTCTTTTGATATGTTATTACAAACATTACAGAATATATGATAACTCATAAAAAGCAATGTGTTTATATAATAGCAGGAGACAAACGGCCTGTTATTGTGTCAGGAAAGGACATTCGTTTTCCATGAGTAGTGTTTTGTGAAGTATTTATAAAAAGATTTTTTTTAAAAACATAAACATTCAATAACATGGAAAATGTACATTATATATCCAATAAGGAATTAACATTTGATTCAATTCATTTAATCATAAAAGAAGGATATAAACTTGCTTTATCCGACGAATCGAAGCATCAAATCAAAAAATGCCGCGATTATTTAGATCAGAAGATGGCCACCCAAAACGAACCAATTTATGGCGTTAACACAGGTTTTGGAGCCTTATATAACAAACGTATTTCGAAAGAGGATTTAGGAAATTTGCAGAAGAATCTGGTAATGTCACATGCTTGTGGAACCGGCGACGAGATCCCGTCTGAAATTGTTAAGCTAATGATTTTATTAAAAATTCAGTCACTTTCTTATGGCCATTCGGGAATTCAACTGGAAACGGTTGAGCGGTTAATTGATTTTTTTAATCATGATATATTACCGGTTGTTTATCAGTATGGTTCATTAGGTGCATCCGGTGATTTAGCTCCTTTAGCTCATTTATGTTTACCATTGCTGGGGATGGGTGAAGTGAATTTTAACGGAAAAAGAATTTCTGGTTCGGAATTGTTGAAGGAAATGAATTGGAACCCCATCAATTTAAAATCGAAAGAAGGATTAGCCCTTTTAAATGGCACTCAATTTATGGGTGCTTATGGTGTAAGTTTAATTTTAAAAGTTAGGAAACTATCACAGTTGGCCGATGTTATTGGAGCTGTTTCGTTAGATGCTTTTGATGGCAGAATTGAGCCTTTCTATGATTCCGTTCACCAGGTTCGGCATCATGCCGGACAAATAGAAACAGCACGCGTTATGCGATTTTTGTTGGAAGGAAGTGAGTTAATTAATCGGCCAAAAGTTCATGTTCAGGATCCCTATTCGTTTCGTTGTATTCCCCAAGTGCATGGGGCATCAAAAGATTCAATTCAATATGTCTCCAGCGTTTTTAGTAATGAGGTTAATGCTGTAACCGACAATCCTACTATATTCCCCGATGAGGATTTGATTATCTCTGCAGGCAATTTTCACGGCCAGCCCTTAGCGTTAGCGCTAGATAATTTATGTATTGCAATGGCCGAGTTGGGTAGTATTTCAGAGCGAAGAACATATCAATTGTTGGCGGGTAAACGAGGATTACCTTCCTTTTTAGTAGCTAACCCGGGGTTGAACAGTGGATTTATGATTCCACAATATACTGCGGCATCTCTTGTAAGCAGTAATAAACAACTGTCTACACCTGCTTCAGTTGATACCATTGAATCTTCGCAAGGACAGGAAGATCATGTTAGTATGGGGGCTAATGCCGCTACAAAAGCGTATAAAGTAGCTCAAAATTTAGAGCGAATATTATCTATTGAGTTATTTAATGCCGCACAGGCATTAGAATTTCAGCGCCCGGCAAAATCATCGCCATTTATCGAGAAGTTTATAGCCGATTATCGTAAAAAAGTAAAATTTATCGATCAGGATAAAACGATGTACGATGATATTGCCCGTTCAGTTGATTATCTTAGAGAAGTTGAATTGGAACTTCCCTAAAAATAGATTTTATTTAAAAAAATGCCCCGTTTTGTTACTTGAACAAACGGGGCATAAATAATTATGAAAAAAAAATCTCAGGCACTTTTTTAAAAGTGCAAAATCAACTATTCATCTTTATCGCTTCCACGAATTTTCTGTAATAAATAGGCTTTAAATTCATAATCGGCCAGGTAGATTTTCATTACTTTGTTGATGGGTAAAATTTTTTCGAATTTTTCATGATACTCCGCCAATAATTCAGCCAATTGCATCTCGTAATTAATATAGCTATCGGCATATTGGAACATCTCTTTTTCAGACATATTTCCGCTATTATTAGCGAAGTAAGTCATTGTTTCTTTGCGATTAGCTATAATATTATTTTTTCTTTCCCAATAGTTATTATAGATGGGCCAGAATTTTTCTGCTTCTTCGGGTGTTAGCCCAATTTTATCTGTAAAGAAAGCAATCTTTTGTGCTTTTATTTGTTGTTCTTTACTAACTTTATTTGACTCTTGTGCATTTGAGTGTAATCCGGAGATTACAAACGACAAGACGAATATGAAAGAAGTAAAAATTTTCATCTGTTTATAATTTTTATTTTAATGGTCAGATGGAGCTCGCCATGATAAGTTACATTTGGGGTACGAACAATTCTTGCTCCATTTTAATCA
>JASGMZ010000219.1 GCA_030156305.1 Bacteroidales bacterium
GATCAGGTAAAAAAGATGATTAAAGGTGAAGGTGGCTTTGTTGCATACCTTGGCACAAACGATGCCTATGAAATAGAAATGAGAATTAAAGATGGTGACGAAAAGGCAAAAGAAGTTCACGACGCCTTAGCTTATCAGTTGGGTAAAGATATTGGCGCTTTAAGTGCTGTTTTAAAGGGAAAGGTTGATGCCATTATACTTACCGGGGGTATGGCTCATGATAAAATGTTGGTTGATTACGTTAAAGAGATGGTTCAATTTATTGCTCCTGTAACTGTTTATCCGGGCGAAGATGAAATGGAAGCTCTTGCTATGAATGGATTGATGGTGATGAAAGGCGAAATTGAACCAAAAGTATATCAATAAAAAAAACTTACTTAATATATTTTTTGCGTTTATAAATGCTTTTATAAGTTGTTTATGAACGCATTTTTTTATACCTAAAAAACAAAACAAAACATTTAAGTTAATGACTGCTAATTTGTAGATTTGTATCTTAAAATTTAACCATGTATTTTTCTATTATAACCAGCCAAATATTAATTCTTGCTTTGCTCGCAGTAGTAGGTGTTGTAGCAACAAAACTAAAGGTAATTACCGAGCAGGTAAAAAATAGTATTGCTACGCTAATATTTAATATAACGCTTCCTTTCCTTATTATTACTTCTGTATCACATGTTGAAATTAATAAGGAGATTCTTAACAATAGTATATTAGTATTTATATTATCTTCAGTAGGTATTACCTTGTTGTATTTTATTGGCCGGGCATCAGGTTTTTTTTTCAAACTGGAAACCAAAAAACGAAATATTCATTTGCTGCATACCATGTTTGGAAATGTAGCTTTTTTAGGTTATCCGCTATTTTCTGCCTTATTCCCTGATGGTGAAGGTTTATTATATGCTATTATTTATCATTTAACCCAGGATGTATTTATTTGGACTATTGGCATTTTTATATTTAATAGTAGCAAAAAGGTTAAATTTTCTGAAAACCTAAAACATTTATTAAATCCTAATACCGTTTCATTTACATTAGGGGCTATTATGCTTTTGCTTGGAATTCAATTTCCTGATTATATCTATAAACCATTTTATGGTTTAGGGCAAACAACGATTTATATTGCTATGCTTTATATTGGAGCTGTTTTGGCTCAGAATCCAATGATTAAAGCTTTTAAAAAAGCCGAAATTTATGCTTTGAGTTTTAATAAAATGATTTTAGTCCCCTTTTTATTATTACTTATTATCGAATTTTTAACAAAATTTACCGGAATTCATATCGGAGAAATAGCAAAAACCGTGGTGGTTATGCAAACCGGAATGCCTTGTATGGCTATGATTGTCGTGTTAGCAAAAAAATTTGATAGCGATGACCTTCATGCTACCGAAAATTTATTTCTTTCAACTATTTTAAGTCTGGGAACCCTCCCTTTAATTTATTTACTTATCCAATTTTTTTAAATATATTTACTTCTTTTGATAGGGTAGATTGTATTTTTATTATCTTATAATAAGAAACTAATCTAAACAGAGAAAATGATTATTGAAACAACAGAAGGAAATACGTACGTTTTTAAATAACAGGACGATGAAACATCCATGCACTGAAGTTCACAAAAATGGAAGGAATATAACATGGATGTTCCACGAGGCCAATTAATTAACTAAAATATATTCTTGTGAAACATTCCGAAAAGGATGTTATTAAAAAAATAAGTAAGGGAGATATTCAGCTATTTGAACTGCTTTTTAAAAAGTATTATCAAATGTTGTGTGATTTTGGGATGAATTATTTAAAAAATATAGATGAAGTAGAAGAGGTAGTGCAGGATGTGTTCTATAATATATGGAAGAACAAACAACAGTTACGAATCAATACATCGATTAAATCTTATTTATATACAGCTGTTAAAAACAATAGTTTACAAAAGATCAGAATACATAACCTGGATATGAAATACGAAAAATATTATAAATCTCAATCGTTAAATGATAGTATAAGCCCTGCTGATGTGATGAATGCTAAAGAGCTTAATGCTATAATTAATAAAGCATTAGACACTTTACCAGAAAAGGCCAGGATTATTTTTAAAATGAGTAGGTACGATGGGTTAAAATATCATGAAATTGCAACAAAATTATCTATATCCATAAAAACTGTGGAGTCGAACATGGGAAAAGCATTAAAACATTTTCGTTCTTATTTAAAGGATTATGCCGAGACTGTTTAAATTTTAAATCATTGAGTGATGAAACATCCATGCAATGAAGTTCACAAAAATGGAATGAATATAACATGGATGTTCCACAAGACAATTTATTAACCAAAATATATGCTTGTGAAAACTAACGATATAAAATATTGGGATTTAATAGCAAAATTTTTTGCTAATGAGTGTACCGATAAAGAAGTTGATGTGCTGAATCAATGGATTGAACAATCGACTGAACACAAAAATTTATTTAATGATGTAAAAAACGATTTGGAGATTATTAACAAATACACAGCAATGGAAAGAGTAAATGTAGATTCTGCATGGGATAATTTAAAAAGCAGAATTGAGGCAGATGAGCAGCATGAAGAAAAGAAAACAAGGACTATAAATTTTAACCGTGTATTAAAATATGCTGCAATGATTGTTGTGGTTGCCGGTTTAGGATTTTTATTTAACATAATTTATCAGGAAAATTTTGGGTATTATTCATTTACTGAATATACCGCTGATAATGAAATGAGTAATGAAATTGTTTTACCCGATGGAACGAAAGTATATTTAAATGAAAACAGTAGTTTAAAATATCCAGATGAGTTTGATGGAACACAACGAAAAGTAAAACTAACAGGTGAAGCTTTTTTTGATGTGGCAAAAAACAAGGAAAAACCGTTTATTATTGATGTAAAAAATGCAGAAATCAGAGTTTTAGGAACTTCGTTTAATGTTAGAACAAACCTTAATGATTCTGATGTGGAAGTTTATGTTGAAACCGGGATGGTTGAAGTCTATAGAAAGAAATCAGATAAAAATAATATTTTAGTTGATCCGGGAAATGTGGGAATAGTAACTAAATCTGAAATTAAAAAACAGAAAAATCATGATCCCAATGTTTTGGCATGGAAAACCAAAAATATTGTTTTCCGAGAAGAGCATTTAGTAAATGTTTTTAATACTTTAAGCAGAGTATATCATGTTGATATTCATTCAGATAACGAAGAAATTTTAAATTATCGGCTTACATCTACTTTTACAAAACAGGATATTGAATCAGTAATGGAAGTAATTTGCGTTACCTTTAACCTTAAAGTTGATTATCAAAACAACAAAATAATTGTCTTAAAAAATTAAATCTTTTATTTTAGTAGATATATAAAAACGGAATAGTTTGACAAATCGCATACTTATCATAAGTACATTAATAATTATATCTTTAACTGGTAATGCTCAAAACCAGGTGTTTGAAACACCCATTACCTATAAAACGAAAGATATCGAACTTTATGATGCCCTGAATGAGCTTAGCGAAATGATTGGTTATGAATTTTCGTATAATGCCGATCTTATTCCTGCCCATAAAAGGGTCAAAGCAGATTTTAAAAATGAAAAATTGCCGGTTATATTAAATAATTTATTGAACGATAGTACTTTAAATTATAAAATTGTTGAAAAGCAAATTGTTATTTATAAAAAAAATACATTAAATGCACTGGCTTTTCATCATAGTAATTTAAATGACAGTACATTCCGGTTTACGATAAAAGGAAAAGTTATTGATCAGATTAGTGAGGAGCCATTAGCTTATGCTAATATTTCTATTTTAGGCAAGAGTATTGGTACCGTTACCAATAATGACGGAGAATTTGTATTTAAAATACCTGCACAATTTTTACCCTTTAATTTAGCCGTATCTTTTGTTGGGTATAAAAATGCTATTGTACCTATTAGTGAATTAAGTCGAGATGTTAACATTATTTATCTCAAACGAGCTAACATAAGTTTGCAAGAGGTTGTTATTCGTTATGTAGAGCCTAAAACATTAATTCGGGAAGCTGTTGAGAAAATTCCAGAAAATTATAGCACCCAGGATAATATTTATACCGTTTTTTATCGGGAGATTATTCAACGAAATGATGATTATGCTGCTGTAAGTGAAGCGGTTTTAAATGTTTTCAAAAGTCCATATACCAATTATCATAACGATCATATCAGGCTGCTTAAAAGTCGTAAAAACATTGATTATAGTATAATGGATACCATTTTTTTTAAACTTAAAGGTGGCCTACATGCTTCTTTGTATCTGGATATTATTAAAAATTCAATTAGCTTTATTGATATAGATAAATTGGACCTTTATGAATACACCATGGCAAATATTGTTAAATTTGATAATAGCACTGCTTATGAGATAGAATTCTCTCCACGTTATTATCTTAAAGATGAATCTTTTCGTGGTAAAATTTTTATTGACACGGAAACTTCAGCAATAAAAGCTGCTGAATTTGAAATTGAACCATCAGCAGTATCCAAAATGTCACAAGAACTTGTTGTGAAAAGAAATTGGAGAGTAAAGGTAAAGCCCATATCAGCAAAATATAAAGTTAGCTATCGTACATTTAATAATGTTTTGCATTTGAATATGGTTAGAGGGGAACTTGATTTTAGGGTTAAAAATCGTAAAAGTTTATTTGCAGATAATTACAAAACTATTTTCGAGTTTGCTGTAAATGATATTGATACAACTAATATTGATGATTTTAAACGAAAAGAAATGATTAATACTG
The DNA here is from genome assembly GCA_030156305.1 of Bacteroidales bacterium. Classification (GTDB taxonomy): domain Bacteria; phylum Bacteroidota; class Bacteroidia; order Bacteroidales; family UBA12077; genus UBA12077. The sequence continues at coordinate 4,780 of JASGMZ010000219.1, forward strand.
AACAAATATTTATCGATCGGGAAAATGAATATGATGCAGAATTTTGGGGCGAATATAATTTTATTAAACCAGACGAACCACTTGAAGAAGCATTGGTTCGTATCGCTAAAAATCTTAAAAAAAATGGCTCTATTGAATAAAGTTGGTGTTAAAAAAATTTGTTATTCTCAACTATATGAAAAAGAGTTCACTACATTATGATTCCAATTTTGAGCATTCCAAGTATTTTTGTTTTAATAGAGCCAATATAATTAAATAATAAATATCGAATATCAAATGAAAAATGTCAAAGTTATTTTTTCTTTGTAACCGTACTGTTTTGTTGTGTTAACTTTTTCATTCGATATTTGATATTCGATATTCGATATTTATTAAACCTAATCACTTATATATATCCTAATATCCGTAAGTTAGTTAAGTTTTTATTTGTAACACTAAGTCACTCAAAGTATAACACAAAGTTTC
>JASGMZ010000220.1 GCA_030156305.1 Bacteroidales bacterium
ACTAAGTCACTCAAAGTATAACACAAAGTTTCACTAAGTAGAATTTCACCTAACTTTGTGGTACTTTGTGCATTAACTTTGTGATACGTTGTGAAACTCATAAAAGACATGCGGATTTTAGGTATATCTATAATTTATTAATTCTGTGAATGCTTACATGGTTTATTCATACAAAATAAAAATATCAATAACTTTGTTTATAATTTTTTGCATGATAACAGAATTTTCGTAACAACAATGTAGTTTAATAGAGCCATTTTTATCAATATTTTGCTACAAGTGGTTGTTTTGGATTATTCGAATTACTCTGATCCGTTAATTTTGAGATATTATAATTCTCTTTGTATTCTATTAAACTAACATCGGTATTTTCAAAACCGGAATCCTGGTACCATCGCACAAAATTATAATTAGCCTGTAACAAATCTTTAGAATGATGATAAATGCATTGTTCAAAATCTTCGCCATAATTCAACAATGCCGATAAAAAATACATTCCTATATCGTAACCATGCATAGCATATTGTTGAGGTTCTGTACTGAATGTTTTCCGGTATTTAAGAATAAATTTTTTCACATTATCTTTCCTATAATCCACAAAATATGGAGTGCTTATACATAATTTCAAATTAAAATAGTATTCAAGATCTATATTTCTAAATTTTTGCCAGCGGGATAACCCACAAACTTTAACCGAATAATTAAAGGCTGATAAAGTATTTAATTTAGTTACCACATTGGTTACAAAAGCCTCATCATTTGAGGGAACAATAAAAATATTTTCAATTTCTTTGCTTGCAGCATGTTCAAATACATTAATACTATCTTTAAATATCACCTCTTTAAACTGGATATTAGCCAAAACAGAATCAGAAAAATTGGCAAACAATTTATCTTTTATCAGCTTAATATTATCGTAATGAAGGCTATCTCCATCATGTACCAGAATAAGATTCTTATCTTTAAATTGAGAAATATATTCAACATATTTATCCATTTGCGCAGCATAAGATGGAGTGACCTGAAAAAGATATGGGTTCTCATCAACCAACTGAAGATTATCCCATAAAGGGGATACCATTTTTATTTGATGTTTTTTCGAAAATTCGGAAACTAACTTTAGCTCATGATTATAGATTGGGCCAATAATCAAATCCATACTTTCCATTATGGGATAATTTAGAATCTCTTTAATACGAGAAGTATCATTTGCAGTATCGTAAACATATAAATTAAGGTTTAATCCCAGTTGTTTTAAACTATCAACAGCCAAAAGAAACCCTTCGTAAAACTCAACAAAATTTAACGACCGTGGATAAATATAATAGGGGTCATAAAAAACTTTCTCATATATTTTTTTACCAAAATCATCTACCTCACTCGAGTCAATATAATACTCTTCATCATTTTTGTCCAAATAAAAAGGCAATAAAACAGCTACTTTAAATGGTTTATCGGTAATTTGTTTCATTGTATCGCAAGGAAAAGGTTGTATAGAATCTGAATAAGCAATGGCCGTTCTTTTTTTAAATAAACCGGATGTATCTTCTTTTTCATCTCCTGAATCAAACAATAAACTATATGATGTATAAATTTGTTTCCTGGGAATTTTTATTGTTTGCCCGGCCTTTAATCCATCAGCTAAAAACGGATTGTGTTTAATTAATTCATCTTGCGAAATATCATACTCCCGGGTTAACGAAAAAAACGTTTCTTTTTTAGCAACGGTATGATAAATAAAATCATCTTCTACCCTAACGGTATCTTTAATGGGTTCATCTTTTTTGGGGTATTGTCGAATCGTTTCAACCCCCTGAGGGTTAACGGGAATCTTTAATATTTCGCCAATATTTATGCCATAGCGCGAATCGGAATTAAAAGTAATAATATCATCTACCGAAATATCATATTTTTTGGATAAGGAATATAACGTTTGTCCTTTTTTTACTTTATGATAAATAAATTCATCTTTGAGATCACCTGTCAATGTAGATTTTTCATCAACTACAGGTATTTTTAAGGCCTGCCCTACTTGTAAACCCAAAAATATCTCCGGATTTTCTTTGGCAATTTCTTTTTGTGAAACGTTATAAGCTTTGCTTAACGAGTATAAAGTTTCTCCTTTAGCAACAATATGAACATAATATAAGCGACTGCCTATTTTTACTTTATCAGTTGATTTTTTGATGGTTAGCGTATCGGTTTGCGAAAACGCAACACTTTGAAATATAAATACAATAAATAATATTAAAGATAATCTTCTCACGGGTAATATTTTTATGTTCTATATGAAAACCTGTTTTGCTCTTAAAAATTGCCTTTTTGATCTACATAATCATTTTTCAGATAACAATTAAAACGGTAAAGTTACAATTTTATGTTTAAAGCATGATTGAGTAAAATCTTCACAAAATTACATGAACTGGTGAAATAAAAAAATGAAGCTGTCCAAAAAGGTTTGAAAACGTCATTCCGAACGCCGTGCCTGCATGCCTTACGGCACGTAAACCGGCAGGCAGGAAGTGAAGAAACCGCAGCACGCAGTGCAAGTTCAACGAAGTTAATCTTTTTGAATTGATAATCAACAGATTAACTTCGTTGAGCTCCCTTCGGCCGGTTCCTTCGTCGTTCCTCCTCGTAATGACGATGATTTTTGACTTTTTGGACACCCTCATTATCATTTTAAAAAAATCTTAATTTTCTCTTAATACAAATTCATCATATTCAATTTCAAATCGCAATTTATGTTTCGACTCTTCCTGAGCTAATGCGATGAAGACATTTTTCATTTCTTCGTTTTTTGCTCTTTTACTTAATTCATGATATAATTTAAATGCTGCCTTTTCCTTTTTCATCGCTAAAACAAGGGCCTCGCTGTATGACATATCCGCTGCTGGTTTTACACTAACCATGTAATCAGCAATCTTTAAATCTTTTATATGTGTTGGTTCAGCCTCGTAGGATCCTTCATTTTTTATTTTCGTCAACCGGGCTTTATGTCCTATTTCTTCTTGCGCAAATTGCACAAAAACATTTCGCATATCTTCCGTTTTGGAAATTTTTGCCATCTCATTATAAAAATCAACCGCTTCTTGTTCTGAATTTATGGCAAAATCCAAAATATCGTCAATAGTTTTAAATTCTTTCATGATTATTTTTTTTTATTGATTAAATGCTTTATCAAAATCCTCATCAAATTTTTTCACTACAAAATCGCATCCATGTTTAAATAATTTGTTCCAATTATCTTGCTTCGTATCATTAAAAGCATATTTTTCGGATGTATTCTTTTTGGGTAGTAGTTCAAATATCTCTTTTCGAATATCATCAAGGTTTTTCAAATTTTCATTATTCGAAAGGTTACGGATAATAGCCAATAACTGAACATAATTTTCCTGTTCTATTTTACCTTTAAATTGTTTTTCGAATTGTTGGATATGTTTTTGAGCATTGGTAAAACTACCAGAAGTTTCTACAGGGAATGTAGCAGGCAAAATTAAATCGGCCTGTTTGGCTGTTTCGGTCATAAAATAATCTTGTACCATTATAAATTCAGCATCGGCAAACCATTTTTGAATTTTTGTTTTATCTATAGCACATCCAATCGGGTCTTCGCCAAAAATGTAAAATTTATTTATCAATCCCTCGTTTAACAAATCTTTTGTACAAGTATCACTAATTTCAGGGAGCTCTTTAACATTCCATTTTTTCATTAAACTTTTAGCAAATTCTTTATCTGTTAAATCGGTGTAACCTACTCCGTTTTTCGATGATATACCCATATCAAATACACCTTGGTCATTATTCTTCTCTTTCAAAGAAATTAATCCGCTGGCTGTTTTCCCCAATTTTCCGGTAATCATGGCAAGATTAAATAATTCTTTACTCACGTTTGCCGAAATATATTTTTCAGAAAATATAATGATTGCATTCATCTCTTTATTATAATTTTCGGCAAACTCTTCCAGGTGCTCCTGGCAACACATACCCGAATCGGATATTAACTTTTGATAATCTTCGGCCAATAGTTCTGTTTTATACTCTTCAAACCCTTCACAACGGTCTTTGATAAACAATGAATTTTGTAATCCTTTGCTAACCAAATAGTAATTAACAGCCTTGATAAAATGATAATAGGATTTAATGTTAAATATTTGGTCTGCTTTATGTTTTAATGCACTTTCTTCAATAGTAGTAATTAATTCAACCGGAATATTTTCAATCTCACGAGCATTATTTACCATAAATCCTACTACTGCATTGTCCTTATTAATTTCAGAGCCCAAAAGATAAATTTTAGAGGCTTTTTTAATATCCTCAAACGGAACATTTGCTTTATAATTAGATTCATAACCTCTACCCTGTCCCAAATAATGGAAACTGGTAACATTATTGGTTTTTGCACCCACACGAGCCAATTTTTGAATTAAATACATTTCTTCGTTACTTAATCTGGCTCCTGCAAAAAAACCATTTTCATCAGGGTCTGCTCCTTTAATTTCGTCAGCAATTACTTCAAAAGCTTTTTCCCAGCTGATAGCTTCAAAATCATCATCTACTTTAAGTAAAGGCTGGGTAATTCTTTGCGAATCGTTCATTATAGTATATCCAAATTTTGGATAACGACAAATGTTTCCATCTTTGTTAATTAACCCTTCTTTACCTGTAACTTTCCAAACAAACGCTGATTTATGATGATATTCTAATTCACAACCCACTGAACAATAATTACATATTGTATTTACAGTATCCAGTTTAACTGGCCCGGGTTTAAAAGAAGTATTTTCAGTAATTGCTCCTGTCGGGCAGGTAGAGATACATAATCCGCACGATTCACAGTTTGTTTCGGTAAGCGAACCTCCCATACTTGGAGCCACATAAGTATCAAATCCTCGATTTACAAGCCCCAGTGCATTAGCTCCCACTACCTCATTACAAATACGAACACAGCGGGCACATAAAATACATTTATTGTTGTCAATCTCTATAAAAGGATGTGAAAAATCAATGGGGTACTCATTAAAATCTCCATTAAATCGTTTTTGATCGGCATGATATTGTGCACTATATTTTTTTAAATCGCAGGTAAAAATTTCAGTACAGCCACACTCCATACAACGTGCTGTTTCATGTTCAGCTACTTTTTCATCTTGATACCCCAGTTCAACCTCTTCGAAATTTTTCCGTTTGTCTGCAGGTAAAACAGGCATTTCCTCCCGCATTTG
>JASGMZ010000221.1 GCA_030156305.1 Bacteroidales bacterium
AATCAGCTCTTTTTGCTTTTTTAACTGATTAATTCTATAGTATGCTTTTTTACTGCACATTTTTTAGGTGAACATCGTTTAGTGAATAATTCGGGATAAATTTTATTTTGTGCATTCGTATGCAGTTGTGACAGATATTACAGACGATTGCTATGCTTCCTATAATCGTGGGGGCCATAGAGTTTCTGCAGTAGTTAAAAAAAAGAATTTATATGGGTGCCAGTTTCATCCTGAAAAAAGTGGTGAGAGTGGGATAAAGCTCATAAAAAATTTCATAAATATATGCTAATCAGACTAATGAAAATCATATGAATACATGGGAGGAATATGGAAATGAATAAAGAATTAACAGAGACAATAAATCAAGAAACTAGAGAAGTCTACCATCAACAACATGTTAGAATGGTAAATAACAAAATAACGATGGAACGGCTTCGGAATATGGGGAAAGAAGAATTTTTTCAATTAGAAAAAGGATATTTCGTTGGAAAAAAATATTGGACGCTGGTTGTGGAAGTGCCGTAAGAAATACATTGGCGTTTTATGAATTTGGCTGTAGAGATTTGACGGCTTTGGATATTGGTGATGAATGGAAAGACACAGCATTGAAAAATCTGAACAATTATGAAATTGACAGCGGTTTTGTTAATTTAGTTGCTGGAAACGCTGATAATTTACCATATTATGACGAAAATGAATTTGCTAAATTATTTTACGGAAACGGCTATATTGATTGTATTACTCAAAAAATACGATAGTATTGTATTAGTTTTGATTGATTGCTGTGGTATTTAAAAAAAGGAAATTATGGTGAAATAAGGCTAAACCGATGTGTACATATGTGTATTGTAAATTATACGATGTATGAAAAGTGTTTGTTGTATGTTAAAGATCTGCTCGTTCAACAGGTCAAAAACAGTTGTAAATAACGGAAAGGCGTTTTAATATGAGAATATTACTTGTTTCATATGACAATGATAGTAGCATTGCATACTTTCCACTAGGATTGGGTTACCTAGCTGCTGCAATACGTAACAGTGGGCATAGTGTAGAAATATATCAGCAGGATATTTTCCATTATCCACCAGAACATTTGACAGAATTTCTAAATAAAAATCATTTTGATATTGTTGGTTTAGGTGCATGCGGCGGATACTATCAATATGATATATTGAAGAAAAATATTAAGGCAGTCAGAGAATCGAAAGAAAATCCAATTTTAATCCTAGGTGGGCATTTACCTTCCCCTGAACCCAAATTTTTTTTAAAAAAGTATTCAGTTGATTTTGTTGTGGTTGGTGAGGGTGAAGTTACGACGGTTGAATTAATAGATGCGTTGGAAAAACAACAGGAATTAAAAAATGTAAAGAGTATCGCTTATATCGATCAAGAGGGGGTTTATATTGAGACTGAACGGCGGCCGCCTATTGAGAATATTGATGAAATTGCCAGACCAGCCTATGACTTGTTTAATATTGAACACTATGTTTTAAACCCAGAAGCACAAATGAAAAGAAAAGATAGAAAAATGGTAATGCTCAGCGGTAGAGGTTGTCCGTTTAAGTGCAATTTTTGCTATCGTTTAGATGAAGGTTTCAGGCCACGTTCTACTCAAGATATTATTGAAGAAATCTTATTTTTAAAAGATGAATATAGAGTCACTTTTATTAGTTTTTGGGATGAGTTGCTGATGTCATCTGTAGCTAGAATGTATGAATTTTGTAATGCGTTGATTGAAAGTAAAGTTGATGTGAGTTGGGCGTGTAATGGAAGGCTGAATTTTGCATGTAAAGATGTTGAGATGCTTAAATTAATGAAGAAAGCAGGATGCGTTTTTATTAATTATGGGATTGAATCAATGGACGATTATTGTTTGAAATTGATGCATAAAAATCTTACTACGGATATGATAATTCAGGGAATTGAGAATACAAGAATAGCTGGAATAAGCCCGGGGTTAAACATTATTTTTGGTAATTTAGGAGAGAACCGGACAGTGATTGAAAAAGATGTTGAGTTTTTACTGAAATATGATGACCATTCTCAACTTAGAACCATACGCCCAGTAACACCTTATCCAGGCACGGAATTATATAAATTGGCTGTTCAAAAAGGTTTGATAAAAGATATAGAGGATTTTTATGAAAATAAGCATCGAAATTCTGATTTGCTAACATGCAATTTTACAGATATGACTGACGATGAGTTCTATGAATGCTTGTTTTGGGCTAATAATATAATACTGGATAATTATGTGGATCATTTGAGAGATAAAAACAAGGAAGTATTGGAAAATTTATATCATGATAAAAATAGCAATTTTAGAGGGTTTAGAACTGTGTGAAACTTTGAACTTTTCTGAGGAGCATAAGCGTGAGGTATATTTCTAAAAAATCACGATTTTTATCAGGAAAAGTGTTACGCTAATTTAATGGATAAGAGGAGATCAATTGATATTGATGATGAGATTGATTTTGAATTGGCAGAATTTTATTTAAAAAATATATTCGAAATGAGGAATTATAGCAATGAAATACTACACGGACGGCGTTATTACGAAACTTGATTTAATTGAAAATATAGTGACAGTTTGCAGTAACAATAGTATAAGTAAGGATTCGAAAAATTGGTATAATTTATGGCTTAGGCTTAAAAAGGATAAGGAGTTATTGTCAAAAGAAGCAAAAGTAATCAAATGTAATAAGAAAATAAGCTATAAAAATGTAGATGATGAGATAAAATATGCATTGATTCAAATTGCACTGGGAAAGCAAAAGGCAAGATTTATAATCAAAGAAAATAATGGATTAAAGCTTAAGAACTTGGTAATCATTAATGAGTAAAGAAAAAACCGTTCTGATTTTTGGTGCAGGTGCGACTGCTGCTTTAGGGATGCCACTGACAGAAAAGCAGAATGATTTTTTTAGAACTTTCTTTTTTAGTGACGTGACAGATCTGAAAAATTATGGTTTAACAGAGCAGGATGTGGAACGGTTTGCGGCATTAAAAAAATTGAAGGCCGAAGATGAATTTAATATTGAAGATTTAATTAATTTTGTCAAATATTTCTTCATCGAGGATGAAGAGAGCTTCAAAATGATCGATTTGTATAATCTAATCGACATACAAATTCACAAAGGATTGAATTTGACAATGCATAAATCTATATCGAATGAGAAGAAGATTTTGTATCCCCATCATCTGGTTCAGTATCGCAAGGGAATTTTGGTTGTGCTTCAGGAATATTTTTCGATGCAGATAAAAAAGGCACAGCAAAATAAAAAAATTCATTTGTATGTTGATTTCTTTCAAGAAATCGGCAAAGTGCTTCTCCAGGAAAAGGGAGAACTAATTTCAGATGGTCTTGATTTGAGGGATTCTGATTTTGTTTTTTCAAACTTTTCATATCTGAGTTTTAACTGGGATGTTCTTTTGCTTTGGTCGATGTTTATCGCACATAAAAATTTAAACGATCAAAATGCATTTTATTATCATAATCAGAAGCGAATGTTTAAATTAAAGGTTTTTAACGATTTTGCAACGTTTATGACAAGTAAAAGTTTTGACAAAGATACAGCCAAGTGGTATCCCTATAATGAATCAGTTGCCTATCGTTTGAATGACCCAGATCGTAACACGGATCGCAAAGTAGTACTGATCCCGACGTTTTTTCCCCATGGTCAGACAAATTGGCTCGATTGTCCGTATTGTGGAAAATTATCAGCATACTTAGGTGATTGTTTTAAGTTGCAATCGAATAGTCTGGCAATGCGTTCACCTTTAACAGCTGATGATTATTATAAATGTGTTCATTGTGGTAGTAAGTTAACAACAAAGGATTCAGCGATGCTCTTACAAACCTTGTATAAATCGAAAACACCATATCTTGAAGAGATTCAACGGGCAATGCGAATTAAGGTTGAAGAGGCGAAGTGTTTAATATTTATTGGTTATTCATTGCCTGAAGATGATATTGACTATAAATCATTCTTCAGGTCAGCAAAAACAGTTCATGATAAAAAAGTCTTTGTTGTATTAATGGGGAATGGCTTTGAATACCGTTGGTATGAAGCGGTAGAAGTATTAAACATGATTTCGGATGACATTAATAAGGAAGTAATTTTACGATATTGCGAAATTTTTGGAAAAAAGAATGTTTTAATAAGTATGGTGGGTTTTCCAACGGCAATGGACTTAGTAACAAGTCTTGTGAAAAAGAATTTAAGTTCTGATGCTTTAATAAAACTAGCAACAGGGGGAGGCTCATGACAAAGAGATTTATACCCCTATCCGTCCCCAATTTAAAAGGCAGAGAACTTGAATACGTCACCCAGGCCATCGAAACCGAATGGGTTTCATCCGCGGGTGAATATATTAAGCAATTTGAAAGCCAGATTGCACAGTATGTAAAGGTGAATGGAGCAGTTGCCTGTCAAAGCGGCACCGCCGGTTTGCATATCGCTTTATTGTGCTGCGACGTAACAAAGGATATGGAAGTTATTGTACCAGCGCTGACCTTTATTGCATCGGTTAATCCGGTAAAATATGTTGGGGCAGAACCAATCTTTATGGATTGCGATGATTCCCTGACATTGGATCCTGAAAAATTGCGGGATTTCTGCGAACTGGAATGCCATTTTGAGAACGAAAAACTGATTAACAATCAAACCGGAAAACACGTCACACAAAAGGTGCCTGCCACCAACTTATAAACATACAGACTGTTAAAAGTCTTTATGCTATAATAAATTGTATAAAGTGACATTATCTCCTTTAGGAAATGAGTCACCTATTCAACAAAGAATAGTCTGTATAACACCAAAGAAAATGGGAAGATATGAAAATAGAAAATCTGAGAAAATATTGTTTATGAGCTTCAGTGCCTGACACCAACTTATTAACATATAGACTTTTAAATGACGTTATGCTATGATAAATTTTGAAAGTGACATTATCTCCTTTAGGAAATGAGTCACCTATTCAGCAAGGAATAGTCTGCAAAACACCAAGGAAAATGTGAAGCTAAGAAAATAGAAAATCTGAGAAAATATTGTTTAGATGATAAAATGAAGTGGTCACTTCATTGCATGAAAAGATTAAGAGAGCGAAAAATTTCAATCGATGA
>JASGMZ010000222.1 GCA_030156305.1 Bacteroidales bacterium
TTTCCCGGTTTGATAATAAGCATCGTTGGGAGCATTTGCCAACAGGTAACCTAATGCCCAAATCGTGCGTCCAAAAGAATCTTCAGAACCCACTTCGTCCATAAAGTTTCGACTAAAGCTCAGAAAATTCTTAAAAGTACCATCTGCATTCTGCATATAATGAATATAACTCAAATAAATGGGCGATAACTCAAGTGCACTCAGATTTTTAGTTTGTTTGTATGCCATCAACACCATGAGTAATGCCCGTGCATTATCATCGAGGCAATACCCTTCCTTTAGATTAGGAATACCAAATTTTGCATGTTGAATAATGCCGGTATCATCTGTTAATCTTTTAATATGAGCGAGTGAAAAATTAGGTAATATTAACAAATCTATTTCGGGTTCTTCTTTTTTAACCTTGTGAAGGCCTTCTTTTAAAATTTTCTTTGCCAGCTCTTTATACCTGTCGCCTGTTTTTGGCCAGGTAATTTTCCGTCCAAATTCAGAGGATTTGCTTTTCATCTCATGAAGCACTTTCGGATTATCTAACAACTCAAGCAATAAAGATGATAATCCTTCAGAATCATTAAAATCAAATAATCTTCCCCTTCCATCGGCTAATAATTCTTCAGCATGCCAATAGGGAGTTGAAATTACAGCTGACCCAATTCCAACGGCATAAGAAAGTGTTCCGCTGGTAATTTGTGCCTCGTTCAAATAAGGTGTAATGTATAAATCAGAAGCATACAAATATTTAAACAGGTATTGTTCATCAACAAAATTATTGAGAAAAATAACATGCTCTTCAAGGTTGAGACTCTTGACCAGGCGCATTAAAAAAATACGGTATTCTTCGCCTGAATGTCTGAGGACATTAGGGTGTGTTTTTCCTAAGACAATATAAATAACATCCGGATGCTTTTCAACAACTTTAGGCAAAGCCTTAATAACGGTTTCAATTCCTTTATTACGCCCTACAAAACCAAAAGTCAGCATCACCTTTTTATTTTCAATCTTAAGCTCTTTTTTAGATTTTTCAGGATTAAAATGAATATCCGGTACACCATGTTCGATAAGGGCAATTTTATGGTTAGGGACATCATAAACATTTACCAGAAATTCAATGGCTTTATGGCTCATAACCACTACTTTATCAGCCATTTTACAAATTTCCTGCAAAACAGCTTTTTCATTGTAAGAAGGTGTTTTAAGTACAGTATGTAAAGTAACGACAAGAGGGATATTGATACGATGTAACAAAGGAAGAATATACATTCCGCTTTGTCCGCCAAAAATACCGAACTCATGTTGTAATATACAAATTTCGGCACTGCTTAAATTAATAAACTTTGATGCTTTAAGATAATCTCTCTGATGCTCCTGCCTGATTATAAATTTTACTTCTTCAGGATACTGGTAAGTAAGTTCATTATCGTTAAGCGCAAGGATATAGCTTTCTTTTTTATCAATATTACTGTTTACGGTCATCGATTTGAACAGGTTATTGGTAAATGTACCAATACCGCATTCTCTGGGTGGATATGTGCCTATAAAAGCTAACTTCATAATCTTAAGGGTTTTAAATAAAAATACATTCAAAACAGCATTTCAACTGTTTTGAATGTTAAACTAAAAGGAAATATTATAATTTTCCTTTATTAAATTTCGCTGGCTCTTTTTTTTTCTTCACGTTTTGCAGCTTTTGCAGCGCGTTTTTCTTTCAGGTTTTTAACCGGAGCCTTTTTACTGTTTTTCTTACTTTCTTTTTCTTTTGACATTTTTTTTAGTTTTTGTGAATGATTAAAAACTACCTGTTTTTTATAAGATTTAATTAATCGTATAAAGCTATAACTCCTTAGAGTAACTTTATAAAATGGATAAAATCATCTCAAGTCGATTGATTAAATTAATAACAAGAGATTAACAAGCAGCATTTATATTTGCTTTTTCAGTTTTAGCGCAAATATTGCGAAGGCCTAAACTTTAAAATCCGGCTTTTGCTAATGAGCAGAGAATAAAACCATACTTGTAATGTAGGGTTTGAGTTTTAGTTTACTATCTTTCGATATATAACCTCAAATCCGCAAGTAGTTTACTACTGCATCGCTAAACTATACGCCATCTGCGGCAATGCTCAACATTGCGCGCTTCACCGTAGCTACAGCTACGGTTACAGTGCTCATGTATGCGCTTCCAGCATCTGTCATATATTTTAGCCCTTCGTTACGTAAACCACTTACGAATTTGAAGTATAACAAAGTTATATCATTTTAAGTACAATGTAAATAATAAAATGAATAAACTGTAATACTCATATAAAACGGCTCATTTGTGCTTAATAATGCACAAATGATTGAATATTACTATCTTTCATCAAATTACGAAGTTGTTTTTTTATGCTATCATCAAGCGGAAGTAATGGACTACGCGAAGGGCCACCATATAGCCCTAATGTATTCATTGCTGCTTTTAATGCAGGAACTCCATATTGTCTTGTTACAAAGTTATTCAGTTTTATAATTTTTAGTTGTTTTTCACGCGCATCATCCATTTTCTTATCCATAAAATCTTGTAAAATATCAATACAATGCTGTGGAGCAATATTTGCCAGTGCAAGCACACCCCCTACGGCTCCTACCGATAAAGCGGGTAACAAAAAACCAGCTGAGCCGGCCAGTAGTTGAAAATCCAGATGAGCATATGCTCGTATTTCTCCCATTTTAGCAATATTACCTCCCGAATCTTTTAATCCAATAATATTATCATGTTGCGATAAAGCAATAATTGTTTTTGCATCCATATCCAAACCCGAGTTAGCAGGCATGTTATAAACAATTATTGGGATTGAAGAAGCATCAGCAATAGTAAAATAATGTTTCATTAATACCTCTTTGGTCATTAACCCTTTGTAATAGGAAGGATTTAGAACCAATGCCGCATCGGCTCCAGCTTTTGCAGCTTTTTGAGTTAATTCAATGGTTTGCCGTGTCGATGGACAGCCCGTTCCTGCTAACATTATTTTATCAGATGGTATCGCTTTTCGGGTTTCAACATAAACTTTTTCTTTTTCATCATCGGTTAAATGCACCATCTCGCCATTGGAACCCAAAACCAAAAAACCGGCTAAATTAAAACGGTTTAATAACTTAATATTTTCAACCATTTTATTCGTCGCTAACGCTTCATCATTATTAAACGAAGTAGGTAAAGGCGGAAATATTCCTTTTAATGTATACATGATAAATATTATTAGTACAAAGTAAAAAATATTGATTTTATAAAAAATGAATATAAACAAAGGATAAAAATATAAATAAGATTTTGTTTTGAAAATAAAAAACAAATTGTTTAGAAATGTTTTAAAAAAAATGAACAATATAATTTTGTCTCTGTCTTATGATTAATTAACTAAAATAAATTCGAATGAAACATCCATGCACTGAAGTTCACAAAATGGAATGAATATAACATGGATGTTCCACAAGGCCAATTAATTAACTAAAATATATTCTTGTGAAATACATAATCAACATACTTATAATCAATCTGTTATTTATATTTTTTTTAGCAGATTTAAATCAATTAAGTGCAAAGACTCCTGAAATTATAACTAAAGAAACTACCTATGATGTAATCATTGTACCGGGAGTTCCCTATAATGATGATTTCTGGACAGATGTTTTATTAGGCAGAATTTACTGGTCGTATTACTTATATGAAAACGGTATAACCAAAAATATTATTTATTCCGGTTCAGCAGTTTATACCCCATACATCGAGTCAGAAATTATGGCAATGTATGGACATCAATTAGGAATTCCTAAATCAGTTATTTTTACTGAAACCAAAGCTGAACATAGTGTAGAAAATGTTTACTACTCGTATAATTTAGCCCGCAAAATGGGTTTCAAAAAGATAGCATTAGCAACAGACCCTTTTCAATCAAGAATGGTAAAAAGGCCATCGAAAAGAATGGACGTGGATATTGACTTTATCCCTTTTTCTGTAAAAATGCTTGATACGTTAAATATGGAAGTTTTAAAGAATATTACTATAGATTCCAAAAATGCTTATGTACAGGACTTTGTTTCACTGGAAGAACGAGAAAATTTCTTTCAACGCCTGAAAGGAACTTTAGGGCGAAACATTGACTTTAAGGATTAAAAAAACATAAAAAAATTTTGATGAAGCACATACCATTATTAAGCTGCAGGCCTATAATTGATGGGTTAACCCGTCAGTTATAGGCCTTTATTTAAACTTTAAGTATATTCGTAAGTCAAAATGGATAAATTGTATACTCAAAAAAATAGATTTTAATCCAATGAAAAAAATTGCTTTTTTATTACTATTCGTAATTTATAATGTTTTGTCTTTCGCTCAATCTAATCAATGGTTAACCTGGTATGAAAAATCAAATTTTCTGGAAACACCGAGATACGAAGAAACCATTAAGTACAGCAAAATGCTGGCTGACGCTAGTGACTTTATTCATTATACTACTTTTGGGATTAGCCCGCAAGGACGTGATTTACCATTACTTATAGCCGACAAAAATAAAAATTTCACCCCCGAAAGTGTTCATCAATCTAAAAATGCTGTTTTATTAATTGAGGCATGTATTCACCCGGGGGAATCGGAAGGAAAAGATGCCGGATTGATGTTTTTACGAGATGTATTTATCCATGAAAAATATCCGGATTTATTAGAGAATACGACCATTTTATTTATACCTATCTTTAATGTTGATGGCCATGAAAGGTTCGGCCCTTACAACCGGATAAATCAAAACGGCCCCAAAGAAATGGGTTGGCGTACTACGGCTACTAACTATAATTTAAATCGTGATTTTACCAAAGCCGATGCACCCGAAATGCAACAGTGGTTAAAATTATTTAACGAATGGAT
The DNA here is from genome assembly GCA_030156305.1 of Bacteroidales bacterium. GTDB lineage: Bacteria > Bacteroidota > Bacteroidia > Bacteroidales > UBA12077 > UBA12077. The sequence continues at coordinate 4,894 of JASGMZ010000222.1, forward strand.
GCCCGATATGTTCATGGATATTCATACCACCGATGGTGCTGATTATCAATACCAGCTAACATATTCAATGCCGGTACAGGGTGAAATGATTAAAACCCAAACTGACTGGCAAAATCACTATTTACAAAAACTTGAATATGTTCTTTTGCAAAAAGATATATTAATTTTCCCATACATATCTTTTCGACGTTGGCATGACCCTCAAAGTGGACTAATCCGCCAGCCACAAAG
>JASGMZ010000223.1 GCA_030156305.1 Bacteroidales bacterium
ACAAAAAACCAGCCTCTAAAAGACTGGTTATAACTGTTTGATTTTTACGTAGCGAGAGGCGGACTTGAACCGCCGGCCTCATGATTATGAATCATGCGCTCTAACCAGCTGAGCTACCTCGCCATTATTTATTTATGGGGTGCAAATATAATATTTTATTTTATCTTTTATAATTTGGTTACCTTTTTTCTAAAAAAATTCATATATTGCAAATAAAGAAAAGAATTACTATTACAAAATAATTTATATATGAAAAATAAATTTGAATTAGAATATTCATTAAATTCATCTCCTAAAATACTATACCCAAGGTTGGTAACACCAGCCGGCTTATCTGAATGGTTTGCAGATGACATTAATATCAATGGAGAAATTTATACTTTTATATGGAATGGTGCAGAGCAATCAGCAAAATTATTAACCAAAAAAGACAACCAGCTGGTAAGATATCAATGGACTGAAGATGATGAAGACACCTATTTTGAATTCAAAATTCGAAAAGATGATCTTACCGGCGAAGTAGCCCTTGTAATTACAGATTTTGCTGAAGATGATGAGAAAAATGATTCCATTGATCTATGGGATTCTCAAATTGCTGAATTAAAACATACCCTGGGGCTTTAATATTTATCATTCATTTCGTTCATTTCCATAAAATAAGTTATTTTTGTAGTCGTTTTATAACAAACCTTAATCTGCAACAGCTATAGTGAAACGATTACATACATTTATATTAAAATCTTATATAGGGCCTTTGGTTCTTACCTTCTTTATTTGTCTTTTCATCTTATTAATGCAATTTCTTTGGAAATACATTGATGATCTCACAGGAAAAGGATTAGAATGGACTGTAATTTTAGAATTAATTATATATGCATCGGCACGTCTTGTTCCCATGGCACTTCCTCTGGCAATTTTGCTTTCATCCATCATGACCTTTGGAAACTTTGGTGAGAATTTTGAACTTACCGCAATAAAATCGGCAGGAATATCTTTACAAAGATTTATGTCACCTCTGATATACTTAATTATTATTATTAGTATCGGAGCGTTTTTTTATTCCAATTATATTATACCCTATACAAATTTAAAAACAGTTGCGCTCATTTATGATGTAAAAAATCAAAAACCTGAATTACAGATAAAAGCGGGAATGTTTTATAATGGTATTGATGGATACAGTATTAAAATCGGCCAAAAAAATCATAAAACAAATTTATTGGAAGAAATTATGATTTATGACCATACCAATAATAAAGAAAATATTCAGGTTACCGTTGCCGATTCTGGTTATATGCGAATGACCACCGATGAAAGAAATCTTATATTAACCCTTTACAACGGGTATTCTTATGAAGAGGTGGAGGAAAATAAACGGAGAAAAAGAGAGAAAGTTTATCCTCACCAACGTCATAAATTCGAAAAACAAACTATAATAATCGACCTTAGCGGATTAAATTTTGAACGAAGTGATGAAGACCTATGGAAAAATAACTTTCAAATGCTTAGACTTGATCAACTTGAGTTTGCTGAAGATTCACTAACACATCAATACAACGAACAAATAATTAATTTTAAAAATAATTTAACCCGAAGTAACTATTTTAAAAATCAATATTTATTAGAAAAAGATATAAAAAGGATAAGATCTTCAGAAAAAAAATTTAAAAATGATAATATCAAAAGGGAAATAGAAAAGCCGCAAAAAATAAAAATAAACAAAGACATTGCTCAAGCACAAATTAAAAAGGACACTTTAGCCGCTAACAATATAAAACCGACTGAAAAAAAGGACTCTGCCTCTCAAAAAATTTCAACCTTTATTCCTGATAGTATTTTTAAAAACCTTCCAATAGGCCAAAAAAGAGAAACAATTGCCAATTCGCTAACTTACGCCCGATCTACCCAGAATCAAATTACGAACACTAAAAAACAATTTAATTATAAAGGAGAGCTCATCAGAAGACATCAAATTGAGTGGCATAGAAAATTCACTCTATCTTTTGCCTGTTTGGTTTTCTTTTTTATTGGTGCTCCATTCGGTGCGATTATTCGAAAAGGTGGTTTTGGTACTCCCGTTGTTGCTTCAATTCTTTTATTCATACTATATTATATATTATCTATATCGGGCGAAAAATTTGTACGCGAAGGTGTAATGCCTGCTTATATTGGAATGTGGCTTTCCTCTTTTATATTAGGGCCATTGGGAATATTCTTAACCTACAAAGCAACTACCGATTCAGTAATTTTAAGCACGGAAGCTTATACTACTTTCTTTAAAAAAATATTCTCACGTTTTACAAAAAAAAATGCTTAGATGAAACATCCATGCACTGAAGTTCACAAAATGGAATGAATATAACATGTATATTTCACAAGTCCAATTAATTAACTAAAATATATTCGTTTGAAACCCTCATGCACTATAGAACACAAACGGAGATGAACCGAAGCGAAGCTGAGTTCACGAATACCAAATTAAAAAATATATTTATGAGTAATAAATTTTGAGGGTTCCATGGTAATTGAAGTACAGAAGTGAAAATTGACAATGGTATTTACTTGAATAACAGAAGTATAACATAAATAGATACTAATGAATATTTTACAACTGGCAAATAAAGCAACTTCTCCACCCGATGGCGGAACATTGGCTATTTTAAGCTTTGCAAAAGGGTTTGTAAAAAATGGGCATCGGGTATATTTGCTCAATATGGAAACATATAAGCATTTTAACAAATCAACAGTCATCAATCCCGAATATAAAAACGAAATTACCATTGAGGGAATTAAAATAAATACTCATATATCAATTTTAAAATTAGTTTTTAATTTATTTTTCTCTGAAAAACCATATATAGCCCAACGATTCTTTTCAAAAAAATATCTGAAGAAACTAACTGCAATAGTGCAATCACAACCTTTTGATTTCATTCAAATTGAAGGCCTTTATATGCTTCAATATATTCATGCCATAAAAAAAATCTTTTCGGGGCATATTATTTACAGGCCACATAACATTGAATATAAAATCTGGGAAAGAAATTCCATCGAAACAAAATCATTTTTTAAAAAATTATACTTCAACATCTTAGCTAAACGATTAAAAAAACTTGAATTATCCCTTTTAAATACTTATGATTATATTTTGCCCATTTCGCCATTCGATGCAGAAAAATACACAGCATTAGGCAATACTAAACCATTGCATATTGCTCCTTTTGGCATAGATTTTAAAAAAATACCAACACCACAAGAATACAAATACCACCAAAATATTATTTTTATCGGAGCTTTAGATTGGATCCCTAACCAAAACGGATTAATTTGGTTTATTAATAAATGCTGGAATAAAATTTTAGAAACAGAAGCAAAAACAGAATTACTCATTGCAGGACGTAATGCCCCAAAATGGTTCATTAATTACTTACAAAATAAACCAGCCATAAAATTTATTGGAGAAGTTGAAAATGCTTATGATTTTATGATCAATAACGGCACTTTAATTGTCCCCCTTTTTTCAGGCAGCGGGTTAAGAGTGAAAATTATTGAAGCGATGGCATTAAAAAAACCAATAATCTCAACATCTTTGGGAGCTGAAGGAATTCCGTATATTGACAAAAAAAATATTATAATTGCAAATACTGGTGATGAATTTGTACAGGAAGCCATACATTTAATACAAAATAAAGATACCCAAAAAGAAATTGGTGAAAATGCTTATAACCTCGCTGTTACAAATTTTGACGTTGCAAAAATTGCTAAAGAGACAATAAATTTTATAAAATAATTTTTTGTGGAAACTATTTTCTGGATATTATTACTCATCATTGTTTATTCATATATTGGATATCCACTTCTTTTATTGATTATAAATTTTTGTATAAAAATATTTCAATCAAAATCAATAAAGACTGATATTAGAGAATTCCCCGAAGTTACAATGTTTATTGCAGCATATAACGAATCTGATTTTGTTGATCAAAAAGTAAAAAACACGTTTTCATTGGATTATCCCAAAGAAAAAATACATCAAATATGGGTTACCGACGGATCTGATGATGATACCGTAAAGAAATTAAAAAAATATACTCCTGAAATTAATATCTACCACCAAACGGAAAGAAAAGGCAAAACAGGAGCTATAAACCGTGGAATGCAGTTTGTAGATACTCCTATTGTTATTTTTTCTGATGCCAATTCGATGTTAAATAAAGAGGCGATAAAAAATATGGTGGCTACATTTAACGATCCCAAAGTTGGGTGCGTTGCCGGTGAAAAAAGAGTTGAACCCAAAGATAAAAATAGTGCAGTAAATGCCGGAGAAGGCATTTATTGGAAATACGAATCGCTCATAAAAACCTGCGAATCGAACATTAATTCAGCAATAGGAGCCGCAGGCGAACTATTTGCCATACGTACAGAACTTTTTACCCCCATCGCAAAAGATACTATTTTGGATGATTTTACCATATCCATGCAAATTGCCGAAAAAGGATATCGAATAGCTTATGCCCCCGATGCATATGCTACCGAAGATGCTTCTATCAATATACAGGAAGAATTCAAACGAAAAATCAGAATTGCTTATGGAGGATTTCAAACCCTTTTTAGACAAATTAGCCTTTTAAATATTTTCAAACATCCACTGTTAACTATCCAATACTTTTCGCATAAAGTATTAAGATGGCTCATAATACCCTTTGCACTGTTTTTCGTATTAATCCTAAACATTATTTTACTGTTAAGCAATTCCAATGATATATATATTTATTTATTCATCATGCAAACCGTTTTATATTTACTTGCCATGCTTGGGATTATTCTTCAAAATAGAAATATAAAATTTCAATGGATTTTTGCTCCTTATTATCTTATGATGATGAATTATTCGGTAATCTTAGGATTTTTCCGTTTTTTAAAAAAAGGGCAAACCGTTAACTGGGAACGGGCTAAACGAAAATAGGCATCAATAAAATAAAGCACCTAATACCAAGTTGCTTTCAATCATGCAATATTAAATATATTTATTTTAATTTTGATATTCTTGAACAATCTGTATTTCAGTATAATGCCGATTAATGTTCAATGTAATTTGCATAATTTTGGCTGCACTCG
>JASGMZ010000224.1 GCA_030156305.1 Bacteroidales bacterium
GGTATTTGATAGTAAATATAGTAGTTTACCCCTAAATTAATAGTGTTAATTCCGTTTCCATATCCGGGAATATTGTAGGGGTCAAAGCTTGAATCTCCTCCTGAAAGTTTCAACTTTATCGATGCACTCCATCCCAAATAAATATTTTTAATAATTTCAGTTTTTAATCCAAGTGAGCCTTCTAACCAATAAGTGCTAACATTTTCCGAAGGAATACTAATGGGAATATTTCCCCAATGATTATCAGTAATTATTACATTATTTGCATCCTGGCTAAAAGATGATCGACCTATTCGCACACCCACTCCTAAAAAATCTGTTGGATATTTTTTGAGCATATTGTAATCAAAACCTATTTTAATAAAATATCCCTCTGAGCTATAATTATAGTTTTCTTTTTCAAGATTTGTATTTGAATAACCCCCTTCGGCAACAGCAAAATATTTATTGCCAAAATTGAAATCAACAGAGCCCTCCAGGGAAAAACGTTCGGGTTTAAAAAGAAAATCTGAAAAACGGCCAATATTAAGGCCTCCTTTAAATCCATAAAATGTTAAGGGTTTTTTTTCCTGCTCTTCTTGCTCATCCTGATTTTGAGCCACGACGGCAATGGATATCAAAAGAAATAATAAACTACTAGAAATATATTTTAACAAGCCCTTGTTCATCGGTTGTAATGATGTTTTTTTCTAATTTTAGCGAATCAATATAGTTTTGTGTATAGGTAATGTTATTGATTGTATAGTGAGTTACAAATCCACATTCGGCAGATAATAATACAAACTTTCGTTGATAAAAGAAGGTGATAGTATCATTGCCTTGTACCGGAATAGAGGAGAAAATAAAAGTTGTAGTGTCGTTTGCGGGCGATAACATAAGCCATAAATTGTTATTTTCACCTTCGGTTTGATAATGAATGCTATCTGTCCATTCAGTCGAAAAAACGGAGAGGCTGTCTATAAATCCTTCTATTGATGAGGTGTCGGTTACACTCATCTCAACTTTTAGAAGGGTTTCGGTATCTAAATGACATTTATCGTCGGTACAAGCAAATAATACCGTTAGTAATAAAGAAAATAAGATGAAAATTTTTACTTTCATTTTTTAATCTTTGAATTTTTTGAGTTCCATTTTATTACCATCAAAAACGGCATAAGTAAAGTTTGTAATCCAATCGCCTAAATTAATATACCTGGTTTTCTCGTTTAATTGCAGGTCCATAGGCAAATGACGGTGGCCATAAACCATATAGTCAAAATCTTCTGATTTTAGAAGTTTTTTTGAATATAAAATCAACCACTCTTTATCTTCTCCTTCAAAAGGCCTTATTTCTCTGGAATACCTGCTATGGGTTGACCATGTATTAGCAATCCATATTCCCATATTGGGATGAAAACGGGCAAAAAGCCATTGGGAAAACCTGCTGGCAAAAATCTTTTTTAAAAGTTTGTATGATTGGTCTCCCGGGCCTAACCCATCGCCATGAGCAAGGAAAAATTTTTTCCCTGAATATTCCTTAACAATAGGTTCTTTATGTAATATGACACCCATTTCTTTGGGTAGATAATCAAATATCCACATATCATGGTTCCCGGTAAAGAAATGCACTGGAATACCCGAATCGGTGATCTCACAAAGTTTTCCTAAAAAACGCGTAAATCCTCTCGGTATTGCTCTTTTATACTCGAACCAGAAATCAAAAATATCACCCAGTAGAATAATTTCTTTGGCATCGTGTTTTATCGTATCAAGCCACTGGACAAAACGTTTTTCGCGCGCTAAGCTTTCTTTATAATTAGGAAGCCCAAGATGCACATCTGATGCGAAATATATTTTGTTTTTCTGAGTCAAAATCAATTATTTTAAAGCATATGCAAAAGTTTCATTTAATTCCTTCTTCGAAGGATTTACCATGACAATTTCTCCTTCGGGGTTGATCAGGTAGTTTGTAGGGATCTTTTGAACATTATATATTCTTGCATAATAGGATGTTCTTCCATTGATATCAATAACATTTATCCAGGGTAACTGGTCAAAGTCTATTGATTTTATCCAGTTTTCTTTCTTTGTATCCAAAGAAACCTGGTAAATTTCAAATCCTTTGGGATGGTATTTTTTGTATAGGTCTATTAGCTCCAGGTTCTTGTCAACGCTTTCCTGGCTCCATGATGCCCAAAAACTTAATAAGATGTATTTAGCATGTAAAGCATTTAAGCTAATAGTATCGCCATCTTGATTTGGAAGTGCTATTTCAGGCATTCTGTTTATTGGTTTTGTTTGGGTAAGCTCTTTCAGTTTAGCATTTGTTTTTGCTTGTTCATATCTTTTCAATAGGTTCGTTTTATCGGCAATTAATGCTTTAACATGTTGCGATTCGGGATATTTTTTTTCTAAAGTATCCGATACAAGCTTAATAAATTGTAAATCCCTGTTTTTATAAAGCACATAATTTTCGTCATCAAATTTTTGATATAAAGCCATGATACTGGCAAGGCTGTTCATATTTTCCAGAATAAATGCAATAGATGAATCTCGCTGACGGTCGACAATGTTTACATATTGCTGGTTTAGCTCTTCTATTCGTTGGTTATATTCACGAGCATCCGGAATTTCTTCTGCAATTTTATTTAATGAATCGAGCTTTTGCTTAGTCTTTTTTAATCGGGATTCTAATTCCTGCACCAACAAAGAGCCTTTAGAACCACTGATTTTTGCACGGCTTAAATTGTTGGTGTCAGCTTCAATTTTCACTTTTTCTCCCGGTTCAAGCAATAAGGTTAAAAAATTATGGTCAGACAAAGCAATATGATAAAATTTGGGATATGCTGATGTTGTGGTGAATTTAAAGGACCCATTTTTACTCATTTTCTTTTTATCCAACTCATTAGTAGTTCCCGAAATCGTAAGTTCTTTAAAATGAACTTCCTTATCTTTTCCGTTTTCTATCGTTCCTTTAATTTCAATTTTTTCCGAAGAGTTGCATGCTCCTAATAGTAAAAATCCGGCTAAATAAAAAATAATGCGTTTCATTCGAATATTTTTTGTTTTATTTTTTTGTTTATCCATTTCCAAAAAAATATTTAGGATAATTTTTTTAAAAGGCACTAAGTTAATCAAATATTTTCGAAAGTTCAGCTTCCAACTTTTCGCCTCTTAAGTTTTTAGCTATAATTTTACCCTGTTTGTCTACTAAAAAATTGGCAGGGATACTTTGTACCTGGTAAAGTTTTGCCGGAGCAGAGTTCCAGTATTTTAAATCACTCACATGGATCCAATCTAACCGGTCTTTTTCTATTGCCTCTACCCAGGCTGATTTTTTCTTATCGAGCGAAACCTGAAATATTTCAAATCCCTGAGAATGATATTTTTCATAAACGTTAACCAGATGTGGATTTTCTACCCTACATGGTCGGCACCATGATGCCCAGAAATCTACCAATACATACTTCCCTTTAAGGGATGACAGGCTGGTTGTATCTCCATCTGGATTGGGTAATTCAATTTCAGGAGCCTGAGCTCCAATGCCTATTCTGTTAATAGCCATTTCTTTGGCTTTTATTTGCCTTTGTGCTTCTTGTACCTGTGTACTTAATATTCTTACAGGTTCAGAGGTAGGATATTTTGATTGAAGTACCGAATCAACTAATTCAAAATAATGCAGATCTTCTACTGGATCTAATACATACCGTCGTGGGGCAACTTGCTGATAAAGGGCCATTAATCCTGCTAAAGAACCCGAATTTTCTTTTATAAAATGTATCGTACGATGTTTATGTTTCGCAATTATTGTGTCGGATAATTGGATTAATGAATCTTTAACTTCCTGAGTTAACTCTCTACTTCCAATGATCGACTGATAATAAAGCCCTATGGAATCAATTTGTGAAATGGTATGGTCTAAATGTCTGCGTAACTCAAGGATCTTTTTTGAATCTTGAGAACCATCAATTTTAGCTGTTGATATTAAATTATCTATATTGGCATGGATGGTGATTTGCTCTTTGGGATTTATAATTAATGATAAATAATTATTGGGAGATGTGCGTATTGCATAAAACTTAGGTATTTCGGTATTCCCTTTAAAACGGAAGTTCCCTTCATCGTTTAAAATGATTGAGTCGAGATAGTTTAATTGATCTTTTTGTAACTCTACAAAATACAATTTGGTTCCGTTGGCATTTTTTATTTTTCCCGAAACGGTAAAATGTTCCGGCTCCGATTCGCACGATGTGATTAAAATCACGGCCAACAGTATAAAAAATAATTTTTTCATACGAAAATAGTTTGGGTTAAACATTAAATTGATTTTTTATTTAATTCTTCTATTAATAATATTTTTGCTTTTTGTGGCTTAAAACGATTTTTTGTCCTTTTCATTATTTGTCCCATAAAAAATCCTGTAATTTTTAATTTTCCGTTTTTATATTTTTTTACCTCCTCCGGAAATTCGTTAACAATTTTTTTTATTACCGTCAATAGTTCTGTTTCATTATGGTTTAACAACCACTCGTTTATTTTTGCCAGGTCAAAAGTAGTTTTATTTTCTGAAACAAGAAGCTTTGGCCATAAATTTTGATAGGCTGTTTCTCTTGAAATCTCATTTTGGGTAATCATGTTGAGTAAAGAAATGATATTGGATTTTAATTTTTGGCTCTATTAAACTACATTGTTGTTACGAGAATTCTGTTATCTGCAAAAAATTATAAACAAAGTTATTGATATTTTTATTTTGTATGAATAAACCATGTAAGTATCCACAGAGTTAATAAATTATAGATATACCTAAATCCGCATGTCTTTTACGAGTTTCACAACGTATCACAAAGTTAATGCACAAAGTACCACAAAGGTGAGATTCTACTTAGTGAAACTTTGTGTTATACTTTGAGTGACTTAGTGTTACAAATAAAAACTTAACTAACTTACGGATTTTAAGATATATATAAGTGTTTAGGTTTAATAAATTTCAAATATCGAATATCGAATATCGAATGAAAAAGTTAACACAACAAAACAGTACGGTTACAAAGAAAAAACAACTTTTACATTTTACATTTGATATTCGATATTTATCATTTAATTATATTGGCTCTATTAAAA
>JASGMZ010000225.1 GCA_030156305.1 Bacteroidales bacterium
CATTTCATGCAGTTTTAGACGATGCTAAGATAATGATAAATAATAATATACGCAAATATTTCAAAGAACTTTTTGGGTGAATTTCACCTGCTTTATAAATTTTATTGTGCAAGAAAAAATTATCAACTAAATGCTCCCTCCGACTTTTCGAAGGGGACTCAATTTTTAAATATTAAAACCGCATATTTCTATCCGAGGAATCTCACCTTTCGTATCGGCATCATACACACGCATACTTACCTCTTTTTCTTCTCCTGGCATAAGAGAAAAATAGTTATCACTATAAAATGCAGGTAGTATCATTGTATTTGTATTACTTCCCTCTATTTTAAGCCTGATAATTAATGCAGGAGTGTTAGTATCATTTTTCAATTTTGTACTTAAAAACCATTCATTACCTACTCTTTTGACAGAACTATTTTCTGTAAGTGTAACTTTAGGTAATTTATTTAATGATTGATAATTGCCTTCTTCTTTCCCTCTTAGATAGAAATTATCAGAAAGTAATTTCCCATTTTCAGTTAAAGTCAGCTTAATAAAAAAAGTTGGTGAAAGAGATTCTGGCAATTCTAATGGAAAACATGCTACTGTTTGATCTTCAAGTATATCAAATGTAAGTTCTTTTTCCCATTGTACCTTTCCTTCAGAATTTATTAATTGAGCTTTAGCAACTATTCCTTTCTTATTGAAGGCATGGTAATTGACCACTTCTATGTCATCACGAATCGGGTTCCATTGAATATGGATAGGTTCGCACGCTTTTTTGCAGCCAAAATAAGCTCCGGTTGGATCAAAATAGTAATCATAAGTTTGCCATACCATCGATGGCCATGCAGGATGGCTCATCCATAGCAACATACCTCGACGATGTTCACTACGCCCTTCAAAAATAGCACGATAACCTTCATAATTTATCCATTGAGCTCTATCAGCAAATTCCATTGCATTCTTCGGTTTACCAAATGCTTTGGCTATACGTTCATTAAATGATTCAGCAGCTTGCGCGGAAGCTCCTACACCACCACCCAGTGTATAATCATGCAGACCATATATACTATTCGGCGTTGCCAATGTATTTACAGGCTCAATGTTCTCTTCGCCAAAAGTACGCATCATACTTTCGTAGTTCATAACATTAGGCATACCACGTTCACTATGGAATTTATCATGTCCATACAAGCGGAAATATTCTTTCGGATCCAGTGCACGATATGGGCCACCACCACTAACTACACCACTGGCAGAATTAGAGATATAATGAATATCGGGATGAGTTATTGACAACATTTCTCTGATTGCATCGTCTAATACTTTAGGAGGGTTCCCTTCATTACGTCCCACATAAATACCAATAGATGGGTGATTACGAATACGTTTCACAAAATCTTCAGCATTTTCCATAAACATTTCGTTATCATATGGATTAGGACCATCAGCAGGGTTTGCCAACCAGAAATCTTGCCATATCATTACACCATAACGGTCGCATGCTTCAAATAATTCCTGACCGCCAATCTGACCAACCCAATTACGAATCATAGTAAAATTCATATCTGCATGATAAGCCACAGCAATATCATATTCACGACCACGATAATTAAGATTTGATTCACTAAATCCCCAATTACCTCCAAAACCAATGAAACGGCGTCCATTAATGTAAAGACTTAATCTACGAGGTTCAGACTGTCCAAAAGTCCCAAATGACATACTTCCACTGGGTTCATAGCTATTTTCATCGAATGTCATCTGACGAACTCCCGACTTAAAACTGGTATGGTCAGTTTCTTTACCATCTACATGAAAGCTAAGATTAACATCATAAAGATGTGGTTCACCATACCCTTTAGGCCACCATAACTTAGGATTCTTAAGATGTAAAGCAGGAATAGTGGACGGATTAAGTTTCACTAACTTAGCTTCATTTGCTTGCAACGTAACAGCTTGTTCAAATGAAACATCACCGTATTTTCCTTTCAAAACTCCATTAAGTGTTTCAGCAGAATGGTTTTTCAATGTCAATTCGACCAAAACATCAGCAGAAGATGTTTCAGGTAAAGGTAGTTCTGTTCGGACAAAAGGATCTTCAATTGTAACAGCTCCATTGAAAGTCAGAAATACATCATTCCATATACCTATATCACGTCCGCGAATTGTTGGAATCCAGTCCCAACCGATTGTTGCATGGAAGGTAGGATTATCAGCTCCTAAAATACCTCCATTTTGGTCGGTACTCCATGCAGTTTTTTCCTTGATAGCGCCCGGATGTGCAATTCTGATTATTTTAACAGCAATTACATTTTTTCCTTTCACAATTTGTTTTGATACATCAAATTTACCTCGCATGAAAGATCCATCAATACGCCCAACTTTGTTGCCATTCACGAAAATATCAGCTTTCCAGTTAATCCCATCGAAATTAAGGAAAACATAATCAGCAGGATTATTTACTGTAAATTCATTACGATACCAAAAATCAGAAATAAAATATGAGTCCGATATCTGCAACTGGTTATCGGCAAAGTTCGGATCGGGAACTGCTCCGATATTGATAAAACTCGACAAAACAGTACCAGGCACAGTAGCTGTTATCCAAGATTCGTCCTTATAACCCAGTTGCGAGATACTTTCACCTTCATCGTTTATCAATGAAGCTCTTTGCAATTTCCAATTTCCTCCACTTAAAACCAGTTTATCATTTTTTTCGATAAGTCCTTTATGAGATTTGGCAATCAAACCACCTTTTCCCATTACTTGGAATTCGCTCAAAATATATGGTTGATTTGATTGCGATTCTGTCAAAAATAATCGTACATAACGACTTTCTACGAATCGACCCAATTCTATAACATCAATTTTGCCGACTCCTCCAGGCAGATCAGCTACTGTCCTCCATAATTTTGCATCATCTGAAATTTGGATTACGCCTTTTATTGCTTTATTAATCCAATAGAGATTTACCTTATCGAACTTAGCTTTTGTTCCTAAATCAACGTATACCCATTCTTCGCCTGAAGTAGCACTTTGCCATGCACTTTTAAAAAATAAAGATGGAAGAACCGTTTGCAACTCTTCACCATTATAAAAATGCCAATCGGAAAACGACCAATCACTAGCTGCAACAGCCTTTAATGTTATTTTGTAATGCTTATAGTTTTTCGTTTCATTAAATTTAACTTCAAAACTCAAAGGTCTTCCCATTCGTCTTGCGCGAAACATTGAAGAATTGCTTGGCACTGCAGGCTTTGGTTGATAGTCATATTTGAATATCACAGGAGATAGATTTTCTTTTGGCAAAACAGATAAAGTTCTGTTTCGCATCATAGTCTGCAACTCCGTTCCGATATATCCATTACCTTTTTCACGACCTATTTCGTCCCATTTTTCACCATCATATGAAGCATAAGCAATGATTTCATACCCTTTCGATTTGGTATCATCAATCACAACATCTCCTCTCACAACGAATCGATCAGTAACAATTTCCATGTTATTCAGATCCAATTGGAGAAAAATATCATCAGTCCCTTTGACAATATATCTTGAGTCAGGTTTGTCATCAAAGAAATATTCTCTTGCATTTCTAGGCAACTCCTCATCTTGAGTAGAAACCCGAATGGTAGCAGGTTTTTCTGTTGTTATAATTCCATCGGTCACAAGTTGTGCTGTGAGATTGTAATCATAACTTGAAGAATTGTAAGCAGCTCTTAATTCTGCCACATTCCTATATGTGTTATCTACTAACAAATTAGGGGCGAAATTTTCTTCCGGATTACCCGGATATATTCCTATTCCACGTGAATTATGATTGCTACTTTCCTGGCTGCATCCTACTATCAATAGACAGAACGCAGCTATTGTCATCCAAATTATCTCTTTCATATTTGATCAGTTATTTTATATTCTGAATCACTATTGACCGACAAAAACATAATATCTGCCGGTTTTGTTTTTATACTATTTATATTCAATTATTTATAAATCGATTTTCCATTTTTAAAAAACCTACCCCCCTCCAAAGAGGGACAGTTGTATGGCTACAGGACTCTTGTTTCGGCTTATCCTGCGTTTTGTATAGGTACGTCTGCCTTCAGTTACCACCCACATCAGGTCTAAATGGCTTATCAGGTGTATCCGTATTAGTGCTGCTACAGTCGAAAATGCTTTCTGGCTTTTCGATAGTACCCTGATGACATTAAGCAACAAAGTCGTTTCTATCGTCCATCGATATTTGTAAATCAAGGCGACATCTTCCGCCATTATATCCCAATTGTTGGTGATGAATTTGTATTTTCATCTTTGCCAAGCGGTTTTTCAAAAAGGGTTTCCTGGACTTCGGCTTTCGCATTATCTTTCAATCGACATACAAAATAGACCCCTTCCTCTGTCCACTCTGCAAACTGCCTATAATAATTGTAGGCTTTGTCGAAGACCAACATACTGCCTTTTGAGGGGTTCAAATGCTGTAAAAACTTCTTATCGTGCATTTTTGCCTCGCTGATTTTGGCAAATACTGGAGTGTCCGCATGTACATCGGTCAGCATGTGTACTTTCAAGCCTCCCTTTTTCTTGCCATCGCCTTTCGGGTTACGGCCAACACCTTTCATCACGTCCGAAAACAGTGTGATCGTGGTGGAATCGAAGGCATAAAACTTCTCAAAACTGATCTTCTCTTTCCGGCTGACCGACAAAAGTGGCTCAAAATATTTGATCAACGCAAAATAATAAAGCTTGAAAACTTCATTGTCACGGTCGCGCAAAGCGTCCCCTGCCGTACTTTTGGACGGTGCACTCTCCATCCCAAGATAATTTAGCTTCCCTGCCAATGCCCGCATCCCATCACATACTTCCCCCATCGAATCGCAACGTGAAAAGATGCCGAAGAGCATCACGATAAGCTGTTCCCAAGAAAAAAATAACTTGTAATAGCGGTCGCTCCCGCATTGCCTCACCAAAAGGTCGAACTGCTCTTTTGGTAACATCTTTATCAATTTTCAGAGCCGCTTTTAAATGATACCACCTGACAGAAGAAAATGATACCGGGTTTTAGGTGATTCTTTGTTGATAATACTTCCAGAAGAGTTACGGTTT
>JASGMZ010000226.1 GCA_030156305.1 Bacteroidales bacterium
TTTTAGTGTAAGGCCCTATTATCGTGCCGAACACCTTAAAAATTTGAAGCACCTGAAATATGTTCCCGGCGAATTTCCTTATGTTAGAGGAAATAAAGTGAAGTCAAATGAGTGGTATATTCGCCAAAACATTGATGCTACGGATGCCGGTGAAGCCAATAAAAAAGCATTGAACGTCTTAATGCGTGGTGTTGATTCGTTAGGTTTCGATTTAACACCAATGGAAGAGCTCTCAGCCTACGATTTTGAGAGTCTTTTAAAAGATATCTGTTTAAAAAGCATTGAACTTAACATTTTGGGAGCTCATGCTGCTCATCCATTCGTTGATTTCTTAAAAAATAAAATTAAGGCTGAGAATATGGATGTTAGTCAGGTAAAAGGTTCCGTTTGCTTTGATCCTCTTGCTCATCTCTCGATACGTGGAAATTTCTGCAAAGCACAGGATGAGGTGTTTGAAGCAGCAAAAGAGCTAATTGAAAAAGCGAAAGATCTTCCAAACTTTCGTACAATAGGTGTTAACGGAGAGATGTTCTGTAACTCTGGAGCATCTATCGTTCAGGAATTAGGATTTGCGTTATCCATGGGGAATCAATACCTGAGCATTTTAACCGAAAAAGGACTGGATGTTGATACGATAGCACAAAACATAAAGTTTAATTTTGGTGTAAGCACCAACTACTTTATGGAAATAGCCAAATTCAGAGCTGCACGAATGCTTTGGGCTAAGATTGTTGAAGCATATAAACCAAAAAACAAAGAAGTAGCTAAAATGAATATTCATGCAGTGACTTCTAAATGGAACCAAACTATTTACGACCCATATGTTAATATGCTTCGCGGTACAACCGAATCGATGTCGGCAGTACTTTCAGGAATTGACTCGCTTACGGTAACACCTTATGATGTACCGTTCGAAAAATCAACTGATTTTGCTGAAAGAATTGCCCGAAATACACAAATTATCTTAAAAGAAGAATCTTATTTTGATAAGGTGGTTGATCCTGCAGGAGGGTCCTATTATATCGAAAATCTAACCGCCTCTATAGCTGAACATGCATGGAGCCTGTTTAAAGAAATTGAAGATAAAGGAGGGTATATTGAGGCATTTAAAGCCGGAATCATACAGGAAAAAGTAAACGAAACGGCTAATAAGCGAAATCATAACATTGCACAACGTAAAGAAACTATCCTGGGTGTTAATCAATATCCCAATGCTTCAGAAAAAATGGATGCTAAATATGATGCAGGTACGATTATTACTCAGGTTAATAAAAGGGATAATGCCATTGCAGAACCTTTAAAACCATATCGCGGAGCCGAAGAAATGGAGTTACTCCGTTTAAAAACCGACCAGTCAGCTAAAACACCCAAAGTATTTTTATTAACTATCGGAAACCCCGCAATGAGAAAGGCTAGAGCTGGTTTTGCTTCAGGATTTTTTGCTTGCGCAGGGTTCGACATTGTTGACAACCTTGGTTTTGATTCAGTTGAAGAGGGAGTAAAAGCTGCAATAGGCCAAAAGTCGGATATTGTTGTGGTTTGTAGCTCCGATGATGAATATCCGGAAATAGCACCTGCAGTATATGAAAAAATTGGGGACAAAGCTATTACGGTTGTTGCCGGTTATCCTGCATGTGTGGATGACTTAAAAGCTAAAGGAATAAAACATTTTATTCATATAAAATCAAACCTGCTTGAAACATTAAAAGGTTTTCAAAAAGAATTAGGAATCGAATAAATGCATGAGCCTGTTTGATGCAGTCAGCCTAATTACTAATTATCTAAATACTAACAAGATGAAACCAAATTTTAGCCATATAGATTTAAATTTTCCCAAACCGGAACATGGTTCGGTAAAAGACTGGGAAAAACACAATAATATTAAACCCGAATGGACAACGCCGGAAAAGATTGATGTAAAAAATGTTTATTCGGAAGAAGACCTGGAAAACATGGAGCATTTAAATTATGCTGCAGGATTGCCGCCTTACTTAAGAGGCCCCTATTCTGCCATGTATGCTATGCGTCCTTGGACTATCCGTCAGTATGCAGGATTCTCTACGGCCGAAGAATCGAATGCATTTTATCGCCGTAATTTAGCCGCAGGGCAAAAAGGATTATCTATTGCCTTCGACCTGGCAACACACCGCGGATACGATTCGGATCACGAACGGGTAGTTGGTGATGTGGGAAAAGCTGGTGTAGCTGTAGATTCTATCCTGGATATGAAAATTCTTTTCGACCAGATTCCATTAGATAAAATGTCGGTATCCATGACAATGAACGGTGCAGTGTTACCTATTATGGCATTTTATATTGTGGCCGGTTTAGAGCAGGGAGTACCGCTCGAAAAATTAAGCGGTACTATCCAGAATGATATTCTGAAAGAATTCATGGTGCGTAATACATACATCTATCCACCTGAATTTTCGATGAAAATCATAGCCGATATTTTCGAGTATACCTCGAAAAATATGCCTAAGTTTAACTCCATTAGTATCTCCGGATACCATATGCAGGAAGCCGGAGCCACCGCTGATATTGAATTAGCATATACATTGGCCGATGGCTTGGAGTATTTACGTACCGGAATAAATGCCGGACTGGATATCGATTCATTCGCTCCTCGATTATCTTTTTTCTGGGCTGTTGGAATGAATCACTTTATGGAGATTGCAAAAATGCGTGCAGCAAGAATGTTGTGGTCAAAATTGGTTAAACAGTTTAATCCCAAAAATCCTAAATCGATGGCGTTGCGTACACACTCGCAAACTTCGGGATGGAGTTTAACGGAGCAGGACCCGTTTAACAATGTTGCCCGTACGTGCGTTGAAGCCATGGGAGCTGCATTAGGACACACCCAATCGCTGCATACCAATGCATTAGACGAGGCCATTGCATTGCCAACGGAATTTTCAGCCCGAATTGCACGTAATACGCAAATTTACATTCAGGAAGAAACACAAATATGCCGGGCGGTTGACCCTTGGGCTGGTTCGTATTATGTGGAAAAGCTCACCCATGAAATTGCGCATAAAGCATGGGAGCATATTCAGGAAATTGAAAAACTGGGAGGAATGGCAAAGGCTATTGAAACCGGGATTCCTAAAATGCGTATTGAAGAAGCTGCCGCAAGAAAACAGGCAAGAATTGATGCTGGTAAAGATATCATTGTTGGGATTAATAAATACCGACTGGAAAAAGAGGATCCTATTGAAACACTGGATGTTGATAATACAGCAGTGCGGGAAGCACAGCTTAAGCGATTAGCAAAATTAAGAGCAGAAAGGAATGAAGCAGAAACTCAGGCTGCATTAAAAAAAATAGAAGAATGTGCAGCTACCGGAAAAGGTAATTTATTGGAATTGGCTGTTGATGCAGCTAAAAAGCGTGCATCGTTAGGAGAAATATCCAATGCCTGCGAAAAAGTAGTTGGTAGATATAAAGCGGTTATACGATCAATATCAGGAGTATATATGTCAGAATCAAAAGATGATGCAAATTATCAAAAAGCAAAAGAGCTGGTGCAGAAATTTGCAGAAAAAGAAGGACGCCAGCCACGAATTATGATTGCGAAGATGGGACAGGACGGCCACGACCGTGGAGCAAAAGTAGTTTCTACCGGATATGCCGACCTTGGTTTCGATGTGGATATCGGCCCATTGTTCCAAACACCGGCCGAAGCAGCCAAACAAGCGGTTGAAAATGATGTCCACATTTTAGGTGTTTCGTCATTAGCTGCCGGGCATAAAACATTGGTTCCACAAGTTATTGAAGAGTTGAAAAAATTGGGCCGCGAAGATATCATGATTATTGTGGGAGGTGTTATTCCTACGCAGGATTATAAGTTTCTTTATGATGCTGGTGTTGCCGGTGTTTTTGGCCCGGGTACTTCAATACCTGTTTCAGCCATTAAAATGCTGGAAATTATGTTGGAAGATGAATCATAAAAATATACACACATTGTTATGAAGCCCGGCTTGTTAGTCGGGTTTTTTTGTAGCTAATATAATTTAGCGTAGGTTGAAAATTTATAAAAAACATATTAAAAGACGCTGAATTTTCTGTAATTTTAAAAAGATAAAATATAATCTATTATAATCATGAAAAAGCTGTTTATCATTTTTTTATCTTGCTCATTGTTTTTTAATTGGTCTTTTGCCCAAAATATACAGAATATGAGCTGGGATAAAGATTTTTATATTCATATTACCCTGGCCAATGATTCAAATTATATTATGAATATTGAAGAGCTTCATCACACCAGCATGGATGGACAACAGTCCCAATCATTTACCTACTTACCAACTCGTTTGGATGATGAATTTGTTCAACGTCTTAAAGGAAAACAAATAGATTCTGCCCGTTTAATTAAAGAAAATGCAGGCCAGGATAAAACTCTTTGGAGTGCATTACATCAATCCTTAGGAGGTGGATGGGTTCATTTTGTAAATTGCCTCTTATATTCTATCGAAACCGGATATCTTGATGTTAAGGCTCCACTTATGAAAAGGCCTGAGAGCAAATGGAAACCTAAACCTATGACGGAATCCTATAAAAGAACCAGGAAGTGGGAGTATTATGTGCCTGTAAATCAAAAGTATGCAATTAGAGAATATAAAAAGAGAAAATCAAACAATAATTTAGGAGATTTAAAAGATATTCCTGAAGATTTTATCCAGCTTTTTTTAAATACTAAAAATTCTGATTATGATGCCATGCGCAAAAATCCTTTAAAAAAGGAGCAGGCAAAAATTGATTTAATAAAGATATTACTTGGAGCAAATTATCTGGGCGAAGCCCAGATAAAATATATTAAAAGCATGGTACTTAAATCCATGGCACAATATGCCGAAAATAAGCTACCCTCGGTTATTATTTTTGATAATTTTAATGCGGCCGTTGCGATGTCGTTAAATGAAAAAGGATATCAGGTAGAAAAGGTGGTTTTCGCTGACGAAAAATATATTTCCATGGAAATGCGGCTGGATAGAACAGAAAAAATCAAGGCCATTGTTCATCAAATTAATGAAGTAAATAAGGAGGTTTTTCAGCAAAAGCTAAAAAGCTATTAT
>JASGMZ010000227.1 GCA_030156305.1 Bacteroidales bacterium
CATTATTGTATCATCTGATGTTAGTAGCTTTTGGGCCAGGGTAATCTTATTTTTAGTTGGAGTAGCAATATTTGCTATTCTATGGTTTATAAGAAAACGCCCCGAAAAATAAAATCAACTGGTTTTTAAGTGCTTTTGATTCCTTTGGTAATAAGTCCAAAATGTATACATAAATACCAACACTCCGGTAATGAAAATTAACCACGGGAATTTATAGGGAATATATTGTACCGATAAATCAAAAAGTTTATCGGTGAATGATTTATGCTGAATTTCCTGAACAGAGATATTTTGTATTATGAACCGGCAATAATCCCAAATAAACGATAAGAAAACAATAAAGGCTCCTGCAATTAGTAAAAGCCACTCTTTTTTTATGATTTTGGTTTTGTACCCTGTTTTTAAATTAAAATGATAGATTATCATCGAAAGAGTAATCATTAAAACAGAGATAATAACAGGAGTAATTACCGGGCCTGTCCAGGTAACGGGGATTAAAAATAAAATATCCCAGGTCATTAAACTTTCCGGCCACCCCAAAAATAACCATAAGTGGATATAATATACAATATCCCACACGGCAAACATGAATAAAAACCATGCAAATCGCTGCGAAAAGTTTTTCCCGGCTATAATGGCAACACTTAAAAGCATAAAAAGCGATGCCAGTTCTCTTACCAGCTCTGTAATCGCAATATAATTTTCCATAGGCTGTAAAGGAAAAGAAAATCCTCCGGGATAATAAAGCGCTCTTAAATAAACGACAACTGAACCTTCGAATATTCCCATCGAAAGTGCAAAAAGGGTAATCCACAGGACTGTTTTGTGCTTTTTAAAATTCATGTCGTTGGCATTTTAATTTTTTAAAGGTAAAGCAGATTAAGGAAAATATCAAATATTAATTTATGAATACGTCAGGTTTAATGTTAATTTTGCAAGATTAATCTGATAAATAACAAGGAAGTGTTATATCCTGAGAATTTCGAAAATAAAATAGGGTTTGATAGAATCCGTGAAATGCTTAAAGGTGGTTGCCTGAGTAATCTTGGGCGTAATCGAGTGGATAAAATTCGATTCTCGAAAAATTATACGTTTATTCAAACCCTGGTAAGCCAGGTAGATGAGTTTAAGCAGATTATGGCTATGGAAGAGGATTTCCCGTTAAATCACTTCTTCGATGTTACCGCTGCCATAAACAAAATAAGGGTCGAAGGTACCTATCTTTTACCCGAAGAATTGTTTGACCTTAAACGTTCGCTCGAAACCATCAGAGCAATTCTGAAGTTTTTTAAAGCCCGCAAGGAAGAAGAGAAATATCCCTATTTACAGCGGTTAACCGAAAATGTAAAGTTGTATCCTTTTATTTTTGAGCGTATTGATGGGATTATCACCAAAGATGGTAAAATAAAAGATAATGCATCGCCTGAACTGGGTACTATCCGAAAAGAAATTAGCCATAAAGAAAGTACGGTATCCAAACGATTATATGCTATCCTTAAAGAAGCTCAAAAATCGGGGATTGTAGAACAGGATATTAGCTTATCCATTCGCGACGGAAGAGCCACTATTCCGGTGGATGCCTCGAATAAACGGAGAATTAAGGGGTTGATACTCGATGAATCAGCAACCGGGAAAACTGCATATATAGAGCCGACAGAGATTGTTGAGCTGAATAATGATATTCGTGAACTTTATTACGCTGAAAAACGCGAAATTATTAAAATTCTTACGTCGTTTGCTAACGATGTAAGGCCTTATTGCGATGATTTATTACTGGCTTATGAATTTATGGGCACGATCGATTTTATCCGTTCAAAAGCACTGCTGGCTAATAAATTACACGGGATAAAACCTGTTTTTGTCAATCGTCCTTATCTGCAATGGAAACAAGCCATCCATCCGTTATTGTTTTTATCTTTTAAAGACGAAAACCGGAAAGTAGTTCCTTTAGATATTGAGTTGAATAATGATAATCAACGGATATTATTAATCTCAGGGCCTAATGCCGGAGGTAAATCCGTTTGTTTACAAACGGTTGGTTTATTGCAATATATGTTTCAGTGTGGATTATTGGTTCCTATGCATGAAAACTCTGAAATAGGAATTTTTCAGCATCTGTTTATTAATATTGGCGATGACCAGTCCATAGAAAATGATTTGAGCACCTACAGCTCGCATTTGATGAATATGAAGTATTTTATCAAATCATCCAATCAAAAAACATTACTGCTGATTGATGAATTTGGTTCGGGTACAGAGCCTATGCTGGGTGGTGCTATTGCTGAATCTATACTGGATGCCTTAAATCAGAAAAAAACTTTTGGAGTAATAACAACCCATTATACCAACCTTAAACATTTTGCATCTTCTACACAAGGCATTGAAAACGGCGCTATGCTTTTTGATACCGATAAGATACAACCGTTGTTTAAACTATCGATAGGAGAGCCTGGCAGCTCTTTTGCTTTTGAGATTGCCCGAAAAATCGGTTTGCCCGAAGATATTTTGCAATCGGCAACAGCCAAAATTGGTAAGGACCACATCAATTTTGATAAAAACCTGAAAGATATTATCCGGGATAAGCGGTATTGGGAATCGAAACGCGAAAGTGTGCGAAAGTCGGAGAAAAAACTGGAGCAATTGATTGCTCATTATTCATCGGAGTTAGAAGATGCCGAAAAATCCCGCAAGGAGGTTCTTAAAAAAGCTAAGGAAGAAGCGCAGCAAATGTTAGCCGAGGTGAATAAACGAATCGAAAATACCATCCGTGAAATCCGCGAAAGCCAGGCCGAGAAAGAAAAAACAAAAAAAGCCCGTAAGCAATTGGCTGATTATAAAGAGTATATAGAAAGTATTGATAGCCATGATGATGAAAAAATACAGCGAAAAATTGAAAAGCTGAAAAATCGGGAGAAAAGAAAAAATGAACAAAAGCACCCGGTTGAGGAAAATCAAAAAGCAGAACCAAAACCTGATATTTTTGAAAAAGGTGATAAAGTAAGGCTATATGGGCAGGAAACAGTAGGAGAGGTGTTAGATGTGAACGGACATAGCATTATGGTAGCTTTTGGCAACATGATTACTACTTTGGATAAAAAAAGACTGGATAAAATTTCAGAGAAACAGTATCGACAGTTGGCTGGTAATGAGGGCCAGGCCTCTTCAACAAAATGGGATTTTGGCGAAAAGCGGTTGAATTTTAAACCGGAAATTGATGTCCGCGGCAAACGAGCTGACGAAGCCTTGCAGGCGGTTCGCGATTTTATTGATGAGGCTTTGGTAATCAATATCGGAACCGTAAAAATTTTACATGGCAAAGGAGATGGAATTCTGCGCCAGCTTATCCGCCAATACCTCGAAACAGTTGATTTGGTTAAAAACTACCACGATGAAAGTGTTCAGTTTGGTGGCTCGGGAATTACCATCGTGGAATTTGAATGATGAATAAATTTTGTAAATTTGAATAAACCAAAAAACACAAAAATATTGATACTGATTTATTCACCACAAACAACACCAAGGCTTGAGTATATTTTTGCATTCATTTTTAATAGAATACAGGGTGTTCAATTTGATATTGTAAGTGATAAAGATGAATTCATAGCCTCCAATTTACCCAAAATTAATTATTCAACCCGGCATTTTGAAAATTGTATTCAAATTAAGCCGGTTGATTTGCTTTTCGAAACGAATATCCTGCAAAAGAAGATAGAGGTTTCGGAATGGAATGGTAAAAAAATATTTTTCGAAACCCATAGCGAGGCAGATATCCCATTTGACCTGTTTGCTGCAAGTTTCTATTTAATCAGCCGATACGAAGAGTACTTGCCATTCAGTGCCGACCAGCACGGACGGTTCGAAGCCAACGAGAGTTTGGCAGGGCAAAATGGTTTTTTATACGACCCCGTGGTTGACCAATGGGCTTGTATGCTGGGTGAAATGCTGAAACAAAAATTTCCGGGTTTTAAAACCTGTGAGCGGAAATTTAATTATATATCAACCATTGATGTGGATAATGCTTACGCCTATTTGTACAAAGGAACTGTGCGAACATTGGGAGCTGCTATGCGCGATTTGTTTAAGCTCGATGTGGACGAAAATATCAAGCGCTTTAAAACGCTCCATGGAGAAAAAGACCCTTTTGACACGTATGGTTACCTCGATGCTTTGCATCAGAAATATAAGATAGGCCCGATTTGGTTTTTTTTGGTTGGAAATTACAATACCTATGATAAAAATCTCCCACTGGATAATGAAGCATTCCAGCAACTGATAAAAGAAATTGCACAACGGGCAGAGATTGGCATTCATCCGTCGTATGAATCGAATAAACGGTATAGTCAGCTGAAAAAAGAGTATGATTATTTGTCAGGGATTATAAAAAGGCCTGTTACCAAAAGCAGGCAGCATTATTTGAAACTCATGTTTACCGAAACTTATCAAAACCTGATAAAGTTAGGAATAAAGCAGGATTATACGTTGGGTTATGCTACCGATGTTGGTTTTAGAGCCGGAACCTGCACACCGTTTAATTTTTACGATTTGTACAACGAAAAAGAGACTGAGCTGGAAATTTTTCCGTTTCATGTGATGGATACCACCCTAAATCAATATTTAAAATTAGATGTAGATACAGCATTGCAAAGAATCGAAGAAATTATCCGCAAAGTAAAAGAGGTAAACGGAACCTTTATCAGTTTGTGGCATAACGAATCCGTAAGCGACCACGGATACTGGAAAGGATGGGAACCGGTCTATAAAAAAATGTTAGAGATTATATTTGAGAAGTAAAAAGCATAAAGTTATGAACAATATAAATGAGATTATTATTTCTAGTTTGATGCATTATAATCCTGAAATGGTTGGATTATTTGGTTCATATTCACGCCGGGAAAATAAAACAGGCAGTGATTTAGATATTTTAGTACGATTTAAAGAATCATTGTCTCTTCTTCAATTAATAAAAATAGAAAATGAACTTTCGGCAAAATTGGGAGTTAAAGTGGATTTAGTAACAGAAGGTGCAATAAAAAACGAAAGAATAAAGTCTGCAATAAAAAAAGA
>JASGMZ010000228.1 GCA_030156305.1 Bacteroidales bacterium
GAAATGAAGCAATCTCTTGATATTAAAACAGATTGCTTCGTCGTTCCTCCTCGCAATGACGTGGTAAAAAGTTCAGTTTATAACCATTTGTAGTATAATATTTATTTTTGTTGCGTGGAGGTTTCATCTGTTTATTTTTTATTTTCAACGGCCAGATGGAACCTCCATTTATTTTACAAACGTTATTCCAACTCATTCCAACGAATAATCATCGCTGATAATTATCGGTGTGTGTTAATACTTTTCTCATGGAGGTTTCATAAAATAAAAAAACCTGCTGATTTAGATTTTAAAAGCAGGTTTTTCAATCTATTTCTATGATTATTTTTGAGATTCTTCGTTTGTTTTTTCTTCTTTTTTTTCTTCCTCTGGCTCGTCTTTGGTTGCTTTTTTAAATTCTTTCATTCCCTGGCCCAAACCTTTCATTAGTTCAGGTATTTTACGGCCCCCAAAAATTAGAAGCACCACAAGAATAATTAAAATAATTTCCCAGGGCCCTGGCATTCCTAAAATAATAGATGATAATAGCATATGCTTCTGGTTTTAAGTTTATTCAAAAGTAATGAATTTTTATTATTTATTTAAAATATACCTAAAAATATCATTTCCATTTGCATAAAGTAATAATGATAATAGAATAATCATTCCGGTAATTTGTGCATACTCCATGAACTTATCACTCGGTTTGCGTCCGGTAATCATTTCATATAATAAAAACATAACATGTCCACCGTCTAAGGCAGGAATCGGTAATACATTCATAATCGCCAAAATAATGGAAAGAAATGCCGTTAAATTCCAAAATGCCTGCCAGTTCCATGTACCCGGGAAAATTTTTCCGATGGTAATAAATCCTCCTAATGATTTATACGCTTCTGTTTTTGGCGAAAAAATGAGCTTTAGTTGTTTTAAGTAACTGCTAAAGGTTTCTACGCCTTTGTTTATTCCTGCAGGTATTGATGCCAACAGATCATACTCTATGCTTTCAAGTTCAAAGAAACGGGTTATAGTTCCATTCGGAACTACTCCGATGAGCCCATTTTCAGGAACAGTAATTGCAAAATCCAACGTATCACTATTTCGCAAGGCAGATATAGTTACCTCTTTATTTTTATAATTAGCCAAAGAGTCTTTAAATTCATCAAAAAATTCTATGGGGTGATTATTAATTGCAACCAGCTTGTCGTCGACTTTTAATCCGGCTTCTTTGGCCGGCGAATCTTTGGTAAAACCTGCTACATAAAAAGGTATTCGTGGCATAATAAAGCCAGTGCTATTAAGTAACTCAGGAATGATCCGGTCAGGGACAGGTATATCTCTTTTATTTCCTTCACGTTCGATCTGAATAGTTTGCACCTCATCGAGTACGATATTGGGAACAATTTTATAAAAATCTTCTATCGGTTTATTGTCTAAAGCAATTATTTTATCTCCATTTTTAAGTCCAATATCCTTAGCCAGCGAGTCGGCCATAATTCCATACTTAACATTTTTAGTAGGCAGATATTGATCGCCCCAGGTGTAAAGAATGGCAGCATAGATAATGAGGGCTAAAATAAAATTAACTAAAACGCCTCCTAACATAATGAGTAATCGTTGCCACGAAGGTTTCGATCTAAATTCATGAGGTTCTGGCGGTTTTTTCATCTGTTCTTTATCCATCGATTCATCTATCATCCCGGATATTTTAACATATCCTCCTAAGGGTAGCCAACCTATTCCATATTCGGTTTCGCCTATTTTCTTTTTAAAAATTGAGAACCAGGGATCAAAAAAAAGGTAAAATTTTTCAACCCGTGTTTTAAATAGCTTGGCAAATAAAAAGTGCCCAAACTCGTGTAAAATTACAAGTATAGATATGCTTAATAAGAATTGTCCTGTTTTTACTAATATTTCCATCGATCTCTTCTTTTCTTTTTAGTTTAAATTAATGATTGAGTAAATTCTCTTGTTTCCTGATCTGTTTTTATCAACTGTTCTAAATCGGGATGTTTTACATAATCAATTTTTTGCATTGATTGTTCAATGATATCTGTCATTTGGCAAAATCCAACCTTATCATTTAAAAAGGCTTCTACAGCCACTTCGTTAGCAGCATTAACAATACAAGGCATGTTACCACATTTATCCATCGCTGCTAATGCTAACGAAAGGTTTTTAAAATTTTTCATATCCGGTTTTTCGAACGTAAGCTCCGGGTAATCCCAGAAGCTAAATCTTGGAAAATTACTTTTAAATCTTTCCGGAAATCCCAATGCATATAGAATGGGTAACTTCATGTCGGGAAGCCCCATTTGGGCTTTTATAGAACCATCTTCAAACTGCACAGCCGAGTGAATAATTGATTGTGGATGAACAACCACTTCGATTTGGTTTGGATTAAGTCCAAATAACCAACGGGCTTCAATAGCTTCAAATCCTTTGTTCATTAAGGTAGCTGAATCAATGGTTATTTTAGCACCCATGTCCCAGTTTGGGTGTTTAAGTGCATTTTTTTTAGTAACTTTTTTCAGATAATCGTAATTCTTTCCACGAAAAGGCCCTCCGGAAGCGGTTAAATAAATTTTTTCAATTTTATTTTTTCCTTCTCCAACCAGGCATTGAAAAATGGCTGAGTGTTCGGAATCCACCGGATAAATACTGGCTTTGTGATGAAAAGCCAATTTTTGAATCATTTCACCGGCAACCACTAAGGTTTCTTTATTGGCTAATGCAACAGTTTTGCCTGATTTTATGGCATTTATCGTTGGTAACAACCCGGAGTATCCCACCATAGCTGTTAAAACAATATCAATGTTGTCCATTTCTACAATTTGGGCAATAGCGTCTGAACCTGCATAGATTTTAACCGGAAAGTTATTTAGTGCATCAACCAATTCATTGTATTTGTTTTCATTTGCAATTACAATAGTATTGGGGTTAAATTTTTTGGTTTGTTCAATTAAAAGACGGGCATTGTTGTTGGCTGTTAATACTTCAACCTCAAAATGCGCTGGATTTTGTTCAATAACATCTAAGGTTTGCGTTCCTATAGAGCCTGTTGAACCAAGTATAGCTATTCTTTTTTTCATTTATTATTCCCTGAATTCTTTTTAAAATGCAATATAATCTTCAGGATCCAAAGGAGTACCATTGTGCCAAAGTTCAAAATGCAAATGGGGCCCGCTGGTTAACTCGCCCGAATTACCAATTATTGCAATAGCTTCACCCGCAGTGACATGATTTCCAACCTTTTTCAACAGTTCTGAGTTGTGTTTGTATGTGGATATAATATTATTTTCATGTTGTATCTGAATTACATATCCAGTTTCCAGGGTCCAGTTTGCCATAGTAATAACACCATCTAAAGCGGCAACGACCACTTTGTTCGAAGCAGCTACTATATCCGTACCAAAATGATTGATATTTGGGTTAAATGAATTAGTTACCAGCCCTTTAACCGGCGGATAAAAATGAATGCTCGAAAAATCAGTCTTATTTGATGAATTGGCTAAAACCGAAAGGTTATAAATTTCCTCCTGTTCTATTTGTTGTCTTAATATAGAATCATGTTCCGATCGATCAAATACAATATCGTCGTATCGGAGGGTTGTGTCCTGGGTGTTTTCATAACTTTCGGGTACACCACCGCGAATGATCTGATTGATGCTGGCAAAATATCGATCACGCATTTCCAGTTCATTTTCTAATGAATCTAATTTATAAACATTGTTTATGATATTTCTACGCATATTTCCATCCGGGTAACCGGGAATGAATTCGCGTATAGGGGTGAATGCAATTAATACAATTACAGCCGTAATAAGCAATATTAATGCAGAACCAACAATAGAAAAAACGTTAAGTCGTGATAAACGTAAAAACCATACTTCTTCAAAAGTATCGTCATTATAGATAATTAAACGGTACTTATGTCGTAATTTATTAACAATTCGTTTCTTTTTTTTCTTTACCATTTAAGTAAGTAGTATTTTATCCTGCAAATATATAAGTTTTTAAAGAAGAAACCATTTAAAATTAAAGCTATATAGATTAAACTAATTAAACGTCCATAGGAATGATAAAATTTTGTCTGAGAAAAAGAATTTCTTAAAAATTTGTTTTTTATGAATCATTCATTAAATTTGCAACCGCAATTGAGTTAGAAACGTTCTTAAGATATAAAAAACATATTGCGGTCCCGATAGCTATCGGGAGGAGCAGTTGGTAGTATTGAAAAAATTAAAAATAATATTTTAACTTTTCGGTATTTGAGTTCATAAAAAGGTTTAAAAGATATAAAAAATATATTGCGGGGTGGAGCAGTTGGTAGCTCGTTGGGCTCATAACCCAAAGGTCGTAAGTTCGAGTCTTACCCCCGCTACTAAGCAACGCCTGATACAAATTGTGTCAGGCGTTTTTTGTTATTAGCTTCTCCTTCCTTTTTAAGTGTTAAAGTCAAAAGTTTTAATTTTAAAAATAGTTTACTGTGTACTATTTAATAGATAAAAATCAGACATTGGCTTATTAAAAAAGGCTGCTGCTATAAATATTTTAATAGTTCGTCAAAATTCACTAACTTGTTCAACCTTTAAACGTTACATAGAGTAAATTATTGCATGATAAAATGATAAAAAAATCCCTAATTATTATTTTTTTAAGTTTTGGTAGCTTTTCTCTTTCTGCCCAAAACTGGAATGAGATATATTACCTTGAAAATGAGGCAGAATATTTTCTTAAAGAGAAAAATTTTGAGAAAGCGATTGATATGTATGAGAAAATTTTAAAAGAAATACCTAACAGCTCGTTTATAAAGTTTCAAATAGGGCATGTCTATTTAAATACAGACGAACAACAAGAAAAAGCCATCCCTTTTTTTGAAGAAGCTTTAGAAGATGCATCAGCTGATTTTAACCCACGTGATATTAGAGAAACCAGGTCCCCATTAGAAACTTATTTATATCTTGGTATTGCTTACCAAAGGGATAATAGATTGGACGATGCATTGAATATGTATCAAAAATATAAAGAAAGTATTTCTGCTGATCATTATAATTACCCTTTAGTAA
>JASGMZ010000229.1 GCA_030156305.1 Bacteroidales bacterium
CCAATGGACGAACTAAAGATAACAGGTATGGCTGTACCCATTAAAGACACCTTGAAGATTGGTAATACTGGAAACTTACAAATTGCAACTAACACTATATTTGTAATTGATTATACAAAAGTAATTAAAAGCATATCAGATGATGAGTTTAAAACGATGATAGAAAACTATCGCACACACGATGCCTTATATGATTTGTATTTTTCCATATTACGCCAACCAGACTTATTTGAGAAGTTTTTATTAGCTATGATGTTTTGCTCTAAAGGCAGCGAGGGCTTTCCATCACACATCGGATTGTTTGGTCCAGCAGGATGTGGTAAGTCCAAATTATTAGAAGCCATAACAGGAACATTTGGAGAAGTAAGGTTATTAGAAACTACAACTATTAAAGGCATTGTCCCAAACTTTGGTGGGAATAAGCCAGACCCTGGATTGTTTATTAAGTCTAAAAGATTCTGTGCAGTTGATGAATTTCTTAATTTATTAGTCAAGAATGAGAGAATAGAGGAAATGAGGTTGTTCAACTCATTACTAACTCATGCAGATGGTGTGTCCGCATCAGGAAAACATAATGATGCAATAAATGCCAAGCCCACAGCAACCATGATATTTGTGACTAACTTCATTAAAGGCAGAGTGCCTAATTTTATATCCTTATGTGAAAAAATAGATGTGCCATTCCTTTCTAGGTTCATCTTATATAATTATAATGATGCCCACGTTGAGTTTATAAGAAATAACGAGGATAAGGTTTCTGAGCTATTAGCCCGAGAAAGCAGGAAATATAATAAACAAATTAGTATATCTACCTACTTGGATAAATACAATCCTGATGCCATACAGATTACTGATTATCTTAAGGATAAGCCAGTCATATATTCTACAAAAGAAGTAGCTAAAATATATGATGAAGTAAAACTAATCATTCCAGCAGATAGTAATGTGTTAGAATTATATACTAGCAGGTCAAAAAAGCATATTGCCACTATACTTGATGGCATCACAAAGTATAATTATATTTTAGAAAACAGGTCTGGTGATTTTGAAGCACTCCCAGAAGATTATGAGCTAACCAAAGACATTTGGTATATGATTGTAGGTAGCTGGACTGAAAACTATAATAGAATGCCTGCTAAATATAGAGAGCGGGTCTTGACAGAAGATGAGCTTGCTGTATATTACTGTATTAAAGAACATCAAGGCACAACCTTGTCAGATATAGAATATAATACTAAAATAAGACCTCATACTGCACTAAATAGATTATTAGAATTAAAATTAGTCCAAGACAAACCAATCGGGAACATACATAACTATTACACTTGGGATTATATCCCAGAAAACTAATCTATTTATAAATGTTTTGTTACATTAATTATTTATAAAGGTGGTAAAAAATGACAATAGAAGAAAAAATTATAGCATTCATAACTGATTGTGACTCTGGGACAATAATTACACAATCAATGATTTCAAGATACACAAAATTAAGTAAGCCAACAGTGGGAAAGTATGTGCCATTACTTTTATTAAGCGGTAAATTATCTGGGTTGGTTAATGTGTCTAGTTTAGGAGCACATAAGGTTATGGTAAAAAAATGAAAAAGGTGAAATGATATGGAAGGAGAAAGTGAACCAAAAATACAAACTGTGTCCTTAGATCAATTAGCCGGAATCAAAGAAGCAAAATACGAAAAACCAATTTTTGAGAAAGCAACAACTGCTACAATTGTAGGGATTCCAGAGGTTAATTTGAATGTAGAGGATAAAGAAGGAATTACCAAAGATGGTAAACCATATTCTAAATTGTTTTTCACTGTTCATTATAGAACAGAAGATGGTTTGGAGTTTAGAGAAGGCTATGGATTTAGTCTGTTTATTGATGGAGATCAAAAGACATTCTATTATGGTAAAGAGTCATCAACTAGGGAATTTCTAGATGTGGCAATACAATATGTAGATGGTATTACTAAAGACAGCCCATTAGCAGAAATACTACCAAAGCTAGAAAATAGAAAAGTAAAAGTAATAACTAAAGAATATGGTCCTGGAAAAAATAAAAAAACACAAGTAATTTCTTATTTATAGGGTTTTATTTTTTTACCCTATTTATAATTATATGGTTGGTATTATGAAGGTAGATATTAGACGAGAAAAAAAAGATATTCAATTAGTTCCTTTTGGGGATCTACATTACGGCGACAAATCCTGTAATTGGGAGAAAGCCCAAAAGATGATTGACTGGATTGATAATGAGAAAAACACACGAGTAATTTTAATGGGTGACCTTGTAAATTCAGCAACAAAAACAAGTGTTGGTGGGGCTCTATTTGATGAAACCATGCATGGACAAGACCAACTAGATTTTGTAATTGATGCCTTACGACCAATTAAGAAAAAGCTATATGGTGCGTTGGTTGGTAATCATTCACAGAGAATAATTGAATCTACCGGTTATGACCCTATTAAATTATTATGTAATGAGTTACATACTAATTATTATGGCTATGGTCAATTTATAAAAATAAAGGGAAATGGAGTTCATTATGATATCTATGCCACACACGGTTCTAGTTTTGCCACATTACCATACACAAAAATAAAAAGTTGTCTTAACCTATCTATGCACAAAGATGCGGATATATTCTTAATGGGTCACGTCCATGATCTACAGATGTATGCCCAAGAAGTAGAACGCATACAATATAATCAGGTAATCAAATCCAAGCGCTATTTTGTATTAACTGGGCATTACCTAAATTATGATAATTCCTATGCTGAGATGAAAAACCTAATCCCTAGCAAACAAGGTAGTCCTGTTATTGATTTGTGTATGACTGAAAAACAAGTAAGAGTAAAAATATAAAGGAGTGATAAAATGATTAAGATATTTGGTCTTAGAATACTTACAAAACAAGATGTGTATAATATGTATGATTTTAATGAAAATGTGTTATTAAATCAAATAGCCTTTGAAAATAAATTATCAGATATATTATATTTATTTGAGGATATATTAGATAGAGCAATAGCTACTGAAAAAAAAAGAGCAAAAAAAAAGAAGGCGAAAAAATGATTAAGATATTTGGTCTTAGGATTTACACAAAAAAAGATATGGTTAAAGAATGGATTGATGGTTTTGAGGTAGAATTACCAAAAGATATTAGCCAAGCCATACTTTTAAAATTTAACTTAATAAGAACTGATGTTTACAGATTATGTGGTACTAAAAAAAGAGGTGGGTTTAAAAATGAAAAAAACTAAAAAAGAGAGTGACAAAAAAATGGGAACAGACATACCTATTGTGATAGGAAATTTATTTGGTATTATTATTTTTACTCTGATTTGTCTTACGATTATACTAGGGTTTTCCCTTCTAATTAAGACGATTATAATGGCACTGTTATAAAACAACAAGGTAGCTATCCAAATCTTAACAATTTAATAAAAGAAACAAGGAAAACATAGCTACCCGTTATTTTTACCAAACTCTTGCAACTGCCAGAGCGATAAGAATACACCCAAGTAGTAAAGCAAGCCAATCAATCATTATTTTTCTCATTTATGTCAGTTTTAAATAGTATTCTGTCGTGGAATTCTGACTGTTTGCCATAATTCCAAGAATCTATTCTTCTTACATATCCAACTACTCTACTAAATATATCACATCTTTGTCTTCTATTTTCTATATCATCCATAAGTATCACTTTAATTCGTTTATTTCTAATACCCATTGTCTGGGTATAAAAGTAATAACATCAAATTCTTTGTCATCGTGGTCATATAAGGATACAATTATTACCCGTCTTTTGTCTTTGTGAATAAGATAACCACTGGTCTCTCTAACTGGTTGCTTGACTTTTAACACCTCATCATAGGTTAATGGTCCTGAATTCCAAACACAAGCATCTTCCCATTTTACAATTACTTTCTTGTAGGGACTTTGAGATTTTTTTCTAGGCATAATACCACCAGTTAGCTTTTTTTATTACTTTGGGTATTGTTGACACAAATGTCACTAATCTAAAAAATAGTGCCAAAAACACCCATTTTGGTTACTCAAAAGCGAATACTTTATAAATGATTCGCATCTGAGTATATTTACCACTGTTCAACATTAGGCACACCTTTCCACGCCCAATTACTAATTCCTGATAATGGAGCTTTGCATTTATATTTGCTACCTTTGAACTTAATCGGTCTGGAGTTAGGACTGGTTGATTCTAATACATATGTAACGCCATCATCATCAATAAATCCAACAAAGGCATGACCAGCTGTGCCATAAAACCCAGTAAGCATGAACACTCTATCTGCAGGAACACCAATTATATTACAAGTTGCAACGGTCATAATACTAAAATCTTCACAGTCCATTTTCTTATCAGCCCACATTTGTGGTATTGTCTTCCAGTGCTCGTGGAATACACCACTATAGTTCTTATCGTGTTGGTATTTGAACATAAACTCTTCGTGAATGATATCTTTTGCGAATATGACCTTGTCTCTAATAGTTTTTGGTTTCTTTTGCTTGTATAGTCTAATCACATTAGAATAATACTCGTCATTCCAGAACCTGAAATATTTAGAGATTGTAATATATGTATAATTAGTCTCAAGCTTATTGGTTGCATCATTATAGAATGTGTTCGCATTAGTTCCAGTATATGGCACTTTTGTAAAATCTACAGGCAACTCTGGAGTATCCTCGTCAGCTAATGAGTTTTTCAATAAATCATATTCTAATTGTAAGCGATCTAAATTTTCTAAATACTTGTTTTTCAACTTTTGCTCTGTTTCCAGCTGTTTCTCTAATTGACTATATTTATTTAACTCATCATTATATAATCCCTCTAATTCTTTAATCCTATCCAAATATGGCTGGTCGTTGCTTGTTACAATATTGTTGTACTGTGCCTTGAACCATTGGATTATGTTGAATTTCATTTTATTTCACATTCTTAATTATGCAGTTGTTGTGTTTGCTATAATTGCTTTTATATTCACATTTTTAACTGTTGCTTCCATGCCTGTTGCATAA
>JASGMZ010000018.1 GCA_030156305.1 Bacteroidales bacterium
TTTTATATCGCTTTATTTCAATATTTACCACTTTCCACCTTGTAACCTTTGCCTGGATATTTTTCAGAGCTCAAAATATGAAAGATGCCAAAACTATGATCCGTCAGATTATTACAAATTTTCAGGCTGAGCTGGTTCCCGTAATGGTAACTTCATATTATAAAATATTTGCTATCATCTTTCTGGGATTATTTTTACACTGGCTGCCATCATCGTTTAAAGAGAGCTATCGAGGTTGGTTTATTAAAGCCCCCGTCGTTATAAAAATCATGATTACCCTTATCGTCATTTTTATTATCTTCCAGGTAAAATCAGCAGAAATACAACCATTTATCTATTTCCAGTTTTAAAATAAAACCGATACATTCTATTTATTTTACCACAAACTACTTTTTCATAATCAGTATAACAATATAATTTTTATACATTTGTCAGTTATTAAATTAATTTTATAAACAATTATGAGATGAAAGGTTATAAAAAAATTTTAGAATATATCTTTCCATACTGGGGAAAGGGATTAACAAGTATTTTATTTGCGCTTTTAGCTACCGTATTTTCATTATTTTCATTTACCGGAGTAATCCCGTTTCTTGGTATCCTTTTCAAAAATCAACCAATCATTGAAAATCCAGTACCTTTTGAGTTTAGTTCTGAAGCCATAATGCATAATTTGAATTATTACTTAAGTCAAATCATACTAACACAGGGAGAAAGAGCTGCATTACTTACCGTGAGTATAATGGTTATTATCTTTGTACTGCTGAAAACATCTATGCAATATGCAAGCAATTATGTAATGGCTCCATTGCGCAACGGAGTAGTCCGCGATATCAGAAATAAATTAAATCAGAAAATATTAGGATTACAACTTTCTTATTTTACAGATGAGCGCAAAGGAGATATCATCTCCAGAATGACCAGTGATGTTCAGGAAGTAGAAACCTCTGTTGTACGTTCATTAAATAATGCGATAAAAGCACCGATTACTATTATCATTTATCTTATTGTTTTATTTACAATCAGCCCCTTCCTCACCCTTTTTGTATTGTTGCTTTTACCCATTACAGGTGGAGTTATCGGACGCATTGGAAAATCTTTGCGCCGCAAATCTGAAAAAGGACAATCTCAGTTAGGTTTAATTTTATCCTATATTGAAGAAACGCTTTTCGGATTAAGAATTATTAAAGCTTTTAATACTGAAGATATAATACATGAACGATTTATTAAAGAAAATAATTCATATACCCGTTTAATGAATCGCATATGGCGACGCAAAGATTTAGCCGGCCCTTTTAGTGAATTTATGGCAACCGCTGTTATTGTAATAATAATG
This sequence comes from Bacteroidales bacterium, assembly GCA_030156305.1. Lineage (GTDB taxonomy): Bacteria > Bacteroidota > Bacteroidia > Bacteroidales > UBA12077 > UBA12077. Next base: position 1,337 of record JASGMZ010000018.1, read on the forward strand.
TGGTATGGGGGAAGTATGGTTTTAAATCAGCATCCAATTATGAGTCCGCAAACGTTTATTTTTTATTTGGTTGTTTTTTCACAGATTATCACTCCTTCGAAGGATTTATCAACGGTATATTACAACGTACAACGCGGATTGGCATCGCTGGACAGGATTGAAGCAATCCTGGATGCAAATATTAAAATAACTGAAAAACCTGATGCTAAACCTAAAAAAGACTTCCACGATTGTATCGAATATAAAAATGTTAGTTTTAAATACATTGAAGATTATGTACTGAAGGATATTAACCTAACCATAAATAAAGGACAAACAGTGGCCTTAGTGGGGCAATCGGGCTCAGGAAAATCAACTTTAGTTGACCTGTTACCCCGATTTTACGATATCAAAGAGGGAGAAATAAAAATCGACGGAATAAATATCCAGGATTTAAAAATCCTCGATCTACGCAATTTAATGGGTATTGTAAGCCAGGAATCAATTTTATTTAACGATACGATTTACAACAACATAGCTTTTGGCATGGAAACTGCTTCGGAAGAGGAAATTATTGCTGCAGCAAAAGTAGCCAATGCACATGAATTTATTCTACAAACCGAACACGGCTACCAAACCAATATTGGCGACCGTGGCAGCAAACTATCCGGTGGACAACGGCAGCGTATTAGCATTGCCCGGGCTGTACTCAAAAATCCTCCGATTATGATTCTTGATGAAGCAACTTCGTCACTGGACACCGAATCGGAAAAACTGGTACAGGATGCATTATTTAAATTAATGGAAAACCGTACCTCAATTGTTATAGCTCATAGACTTTCAACTGTAAGAAATGCTGATGAAATTTGTGTATTACAGGAGGGTAAAATTATTGAACGAGGAAAACACGATGAATTAATTGAGTTAAAAGGCATATATAAAAAATTACACGATTTACAATCATTTGCTTAGCAATAGTTCATTTTCTTTAAAAAACAAAAGCAATCAATAGGCATTTAACCAATTCATTGACTGTATAAATCTATTCGTCAAGGTTTATAACACAATCATCAAACTTATTTTTTCATAAGGAAAATAACGGATAAAAACGTATCCTTTGCTAAACTTATCCGTACATTATTATTAATGTATCAACCCTTTTGTTGCTGATATGAAGAATAAATTACCCGCTTTTTTTATTATTTACGTTACACTATTATTACAAACTGCTAATTTTAGGGTTTTTGCACAGTATAATACGAATTATGCCGATTCCCTGGAAACGATTCTAAAAAATATTCCTGCCGATACATCAAAAATACCTTACTACTATGCACTATCTGAATATTATATTACAAATGCACCAGAAAAAGCAATTCCTTTGGCCAATGAATTTTTACATTTAGGAGAAAAATATGATAGTTTAGGGATAATCAATTATTGTTACTTAATATTAGGCGAAGCACATTTTTATCAGGATAATTTACAAACCTCTCATAAATATTTTACAAGTTACCTTAAAAACCACCAAAAACAGGGCAATAAATTAAAAATAGCACAAGCTTACAATAGCTTAGGGATTGTATCACGAGCAATGGAAAATTATCCTCTTGCGATAGATTATTATACTAAAGCCATGGATATATATAAGAAATTTAACGACACCATTGGCTTAAATAGGGTTTACAATAATCTGGGCGTATTAAATGAACATTTAAACTTATTTTCACAAGCACTTAATTACTATCAAAAATCGCTCGATATAGAAAAAAAAATAAATAATCCTGATGGGATATCAACTTCCTATTTAAACTTAGGTGGAATTTATTATAAAATAAAACAATACAATCAGGCATTAAATTATTGTCAAAAGGCAATTCCAATTTGCGAATTAGGGGGTTATAAGGTTACTCTCGAAATGTTATATGAGTTAATGTATAAAATTTATCGCGATATTGACCAACCTGAGCAAGCACTTGCTTATTTTGAAAAATTTTATGATTTAAAAAATAAAAGAATCAATCAAGAAACACAATCGAAAATTGCTGAGTTAGAGATAAAATACGAATCAGATAAAAAACAAAAAGAAATTGAATTGCTTAATAAGCAGAAAAAAAAGAAATCAACTATTAATATAATTCTTTTAATAGCCATTGGCATTGTTATTATTCAAGCGTTAATATTACTCAATATAATCGCCAAAAGAAAACGCAATAATCAAATTCTACGATTGCAAAATGAAGAAATGCAAAAACAGAACGAAGAAATTGAAACACAAAGAGATGAGATTGAAGCCCAGAGAGACGAAATTCAACGACAAAAAGAGTTTGCGGATAAGCAAACCGATTTTATTTTAAGACAAAATAAAGATATTACCGATAGTATTGAATATGCAAAACATATTCAAGTTGCCCTTTTCCCGGATAAACTTACTTTACAAAAAATTTTACGCAATGGTTTTTGTTTGTTTAAACCCAAAGACATTGTAAGTGGTGATTTTTATTGGGTTGCGGAATTTAATGGGAAATCGATTATAGTGTCAGCTGACTGTACAGGCCATGGTGTTCCCGGAGCTTTTATGAGTATCATCGGGATAAATTTTTTAAATGAAATTGTTTTTGATGAACATGAACAAAATCCGGCAGAAATTTTAAACCGCTTACGTAAAAAAGTAGTGAAAACGCTCGTACACTCTAATCGTTTGGAAGAAGCAAAGGATGGAATGGACATCTCGTTGGTAATTATCGATCATGAAAATATGAAACTTGAATATGCCGGAGCTTATAACCATTTGTATTTTATTCGGGACCATATGTTGGAAATTATTAAAGCAGACCGCATGCCTGTTGGTATTTCCGCAAAAGCTATGAAACCTTTTACAAATCATAAAATTGATATACTGCCCGGTGATTTATTTTACATGTTTACGGATGGGTATGCTGATCAGTTTGGTGGCCCCTTGCGTAAAAAATTCCGCGTAGGGAACCTACGCGAACTATTATTAGAAATTCACGATAAAAATATTCAGGAACAAAAACAAATTTTATACGAAAGTTTTATTAACTGGAAAGGAGATCAACCTCAAGTGGATGATTTATTGGTATTGGGTTTTAAAATTTAGTTAGTAAAAACTTCCTTATGTATTAAATCAACCAATGTTTTAACATTTAAATTTTTACCATCAACCTTAAAATCAGCCTGCTCATAGTCTGATTTTCGTTTATTTATTAGTTCCGTTGCATATATCGTTAAATCTTCTTTGGACTTTCCCCAAATTAAAGGCCTGTCTTTTTTAGCATATAGAAGTCGGTTAACCAGCGTAGGAACATCCATTTCCAGGTAAATTGTATTCCCATTTTTACGCATTTTTTCCATATTATCAAAAAAACAAGGAGTACCCCCACCTGTAGAAATTATGGCATCTTTATATTTTTCAATAACTTCAGATAATGCTTCTTTTTCAATAACCCTGAACTCTTCTTGCCCTTTCTCATACATTAAAAATCGTATGGTCGTATTAAATTTTTCTTCAATATAAGTATCGAGGTCAACAAAAGGTAAATTCAGTTTATTGGCTAATTTTTTTCCAATAGTTGATTTTCCGCTAGCCATAAATCCAATTAAAAAAATTCTCATCATCGGTTTTTTTGGTTAAATCATAAAATTAAAAAAATTATTTAATCTTTACCATTTTGGAACAAACTCATTTGTGATGTATCGTCTTGATTATCATCGGGAGATTCTTTTGGTTTTACTTCATCTTCTTTAATTAAGGGTTCAAGTTCTTTAACCACTTTAACTTCGTAATTCGACAACCGTTTACCTCGTGCTTTATAGCTTTTTACGCCAATAAAATCAGCTATTTCAATTATCTCACTATCACGGTTTTTGTGTTTGCCGCCAAAAGACACCTCGAGTCTGGGATATTCCACCTCAGTAATTTTTATTAAACGCGACTCTTCATTATCGCCAATAAAGCTTGTAAGCTTATCTGTCGGTTCTATCGTAAAACGTTTAACATAATAATATTCAAGGTCAGCATCGTAATAAACGGCCGAAAATATTTTATCGGGCCTGAATTTTTCAACAAACAATACATCATCTTCAAAATGATTCATTAAATCATACGATGTCAATCTGTATTTGCCTGATTTTGTAATAACCAATATTTTATCATCGCTATGGAACTCACCGAGAAATATTCCACGAGCATTATCATTTAGGCGAAGCACCTCTTCTTCAAACCAAATTTTTCTACCCCCTAGAGTAGATACTCCTTCGTCTTTAAGTACTATTTTGTGTACTGCATATTTAGTAAGAATATTCCCTATGGATTGACGGCCTTTAATTGCTAGTTCGCTAAAATCAAATTCGAAAACCGTTTTTTTTAATCTTGGCCTTGGCCGTAAATAAACTTTTACAATCTCGGCTTCGCCGTTTGGGTTGGCTGTCATATATAATATTTTCGAGCCTTTCGTGCCTTTGGTAATATCATACTCTTTATCACGGGTAATACCTTTAATAGCACATCGTTTTACTATTATATTTCCATTTAACCCATCGCGATAAATTACATTATAAATGGTACGTGTATCGTTTCGTTTAAAAACAGCTACATGAATAATATCTTTTCCAACAAAAGTTTTTTCCGATACTTTGGTAATGAGATATCTTCCATCGCGTAGGAAAACAATAATCTCATCAATATCAGAACAGTCACACACAAATTCATCTTTTCGCAACGATGTACCTATAAAGCCCTCTTGCCGATCGACAAAAAGTTTTTGATTGGGAACAACCACCTGCGTAGCTTCTATTGATTCTAAATTTCGAATTTCGGTTTTTCGATCCCGCCCGTCGCCATATTTTTTCCGTATTTGTTTAAAATAATTGATGGCAAAATCAATAATATTATCTAAATGATTCTGCACTTCTTTCATTTCATCCTCAAGGCCTCTGATTATTTCCTCGGATTTTTTAGAATCATATTTTGAAATACGTTTAATCTTAATTTCAGTAAGTTTTATGATATCTTCGAGAGTAACTTCCCGAAGCAACATTTTTTTAAAGGGCTCTAATCCTTTATCAATCATTTCGATAACATTCTCCCAGGTTTCACTTTCCTCAATATCATGATAAATTCGATTTTCGATAAATATTTTTTCGAGCGACGACATATGCCATGATTCCTTAAGCTCATCCATTTTTATTTCCAGCTCACGCTTAAGCAATTGAACCGTACTATCGGTTGAGATTTTAAGCATTTCGGTTACCCCGACAAATAATGGTTTGGCATCCTTGATTACACATGCATTTGGAGAGACAGACACTTCACAATCGGTAAAAGCGTACAATGCATCAATGGTTTGATCGGGTGATGTTCCAGCCTGAAGATGTACTAAAATTTCTACATGCTCGGCTGTATTATCGTCGATTTTACGTATTTTAATTTTTCCTTTTTCGTTGGCTTTAAGAATAGAATCGATTAAACTTTGGGTTGTTTTACCAAATGGCAGTTCGGTTATTTTTAATGTTTTTTTGTCTTCCTTTTCAATTTTAGCTCTGATTTTAATTGAACCTCCACGTAATCCATCATTGTATTTACTAAAATCGGCTATTCCACCGGTAGGGAAATCAGGAAATAATTCAAATTCTTTTCCTTTAAGATAAGCAATCGAGGCATCGATTAACTCATTAAAATTATGAGGTAATATTTTAGAAGCCAGTCCAACGGCAATACCTTCTACACCCTGGGCTAACAGTAATGGAAACTTAATGGGTAAGGTTACCGGTTCTTCATTACGTCCATCGTATGATCTTTTCCATTCGGTTGTTTTGGGGTTAAAAACAACATCCAGGGCGAATTTTGTTAACCGGGCTTCAATATATCTTGGAGCTGCTGCACTATCGCCGGTAAGAGTATTTCCCCAGTTGCCCTGTGTGTCAATAAGGATATCTTTTTGCCCTAATTGAACCAAAGCATCACCAATGGAAGCATCTCCATGAGGATGATACTGCATGGTATAACCAATAATGTTGGCTACTTTATTGTATCGCCCGTCATCAAGCCTTTTCATGGCATGTAATATCCTACGCTGAACAGGCTTTAATCCATCATGCAAATGAGGTACAGCACGTTCTAAAATTACATACGACGCATAATCAAGAAACCAGTCTTTATACATTCCCGACAACTGCATAATTTTATGCAATTTATCTCCTGATTTTTCTTTTCCTTCTGTATTAGTGTCTTTTGCTAATTCCTTATTTTCAGATTGTTCTAAGTTATCTTTATTCTCAGTACTCATTCCTGTATCCTCAATATTTAAAATATTTTTTTCATCTATCTGTTACGATTCAGGTTATCGTTCTTCAATAACATCAATATTAAGATTATCAACAATAAAATCCTGTCTTTCAGGTGTATTTTTACCCATATAAAATTCCAGCAGGTCATTTATGGCATCTTCGCGACGTAACCTTACCGGGTCGAGCCGGATATCTTTACCAATAAAATGTTTAAACTCATCGGGAGATATTTCCCCCAACCCTTTAAATCGGGTTATTTCCGGACTATTTTTTATTTTTTTTATAGCCTGGTCTTTTTCTTCTTCGCTATAACAGTAGAACGTTTCCTTTTTATTTCTTACCCTAAATAATGGTGTTTGTAGAATAAATAAATGGCCATTTTTAATCAGATCAGGAAAAAATTGTAAAAAGAAAGTTAATAATAACAACCGGATATGCATTCCGTCAACATCAGCATCGGTAGCCACAATAACACTTTTATATCGTAAATTTTCAATCCCTTCTTCAATATTTAAGGCAGCTTGCAATAAATTAAACTCTTCGTTTTCGTAAACAATTTTTTTGGTTAATCCATACGTGTTTAATGGTTTTCCTTTTAAACTAAAGACCGCTTGTGTGTTTACATCGCGCGATTTAGTAATAGAGCCACTAGCTGAGTCTCCCTCGGTAATAAAAATCATGGTATCGTTTTTTCGCTCATCGTTTGAGTTATAATGAACCCTGCAATCGCGAAGTTTTCGGTTATGTAAACTGGCTTTTTTGGCTCGTTGTTTTGCCAGTTTTTTGATACCCGAAATAGCTTTTCGTTCTTTCTCCGATTCATGAATTTTCTTTAACAGGATATCTGCTATTTCCTGATTTCGGTGCAGATAGTTATCTAACTCATTTTTTAAAAATTCGCTAATAAAATTACGAATAGATACTCCGTTGGGAGAAATATTTTTTGACCCGAGTTTGGTTTTTGTTTGCGATTCAAAAACCGGCTCTTCCACCTTAAGACTAATAGCTGCAACAATTGACATGCGAATATCAGAAGGTTCAAAATCTTTTCGATAATAATCGCGAATGGTTTTAACATAGGCTTCACGAAAAGCAGCTAAATGGGTTCCACCCTGGGTAGTATGTTGGCCATTTACAAAGCTGTAATATTCTTCTCCATATTGAGTTCCATGCGTTATTGCAATTTCAATATCATCTCCTTTGAGATGAATAATCGGATAAATTCCATCGGAGCTCATATTCTCTTCCAATAAATCACGCAATCCATTTTCAGAGTAAAATTTTTCGCCATTTAATCGAATCACCAATCCGGAGTTGAGGTAAACATAGTTTCTTGCCATAGATTCTACATATTCTTTCATGTAGTGATAATTCCCAAAAAGGTCTTTATCGGGTTCGAAAGAAACCATCGTTCCGTTTTTCTCTTTCGTTGGCTGAACCTGAGCATCTAAGACTACACTTCCTTTTTCAAATTCTATTTGTTTTCTTTCGCCTTCACGATAAGCTTCGATACGAAAATTTTCGGAAAGAGCATTTACTGCTTTAATACCAACTCCATTTAATCCGACAGATTTTTTAAAAACTTTTGAATCGTATTTGGCACCGGTATTCATTTTTGAGGACACATCCAATAATTTTCCTAAAGGAATTCCGCGGCCGTAATCTCTAATTCTTACACTTTTGTCGTTGACTTCAATATCAATAGTTTTTCCAAATCCCATCATAAACTCATCAATAGAGTTATCCATTACTTCTTTGAGTAATACATATATTCCATCATCAGGAGATGAGCCATCGCCTAATTTACCAATATACATTCCGGGACGTTTCCTGATATGTTCCTTCCACTCGAGCGTACGAATGCTGTCTTCTGTATAGTTTGCCGTCATTTCTGCTAAATTTTCGTAAATATAACCAAAAGAAAATTCACTGATAAAATTGTTTATCAACAAGTTTCTGAAGTAAACTGTTAATAAATGGTTAAATGATGCAAAATAAATAAAAACCAATTATAATATGAAGTACCGTGTTGTTGAAAAGTTATCAACAGAAGCATTTTTTTAAAATTACGTATATATTGACGTTGGAATGTCCTTCTTCTGTCGGACGATTCCATGTCAAAATTATCCAGCAGACAGGAATGTCTATACGGCAGTTAAAAATGTCTGCTGTACGCTTATTCAGCAACTCACACAATGTTAAAAGGAAACAAAACAGAGTAATCCAGGCCATAAAATTCTTTGCTTAATGCCGGGCTCTTTTTGTTGAAAATCGCTATTCTCTCTTTATAAAAATTTTTTATTCCCGAATTCGGCATCGTTTATCTTTCTATTTATATTCGTTCTTTTTCAAAAATGTTGCGTGTTTTTCGAGCAAAATCTTTTACTTCTAAATCACAAAATTTATCGTAAGGTATTTCGTCTAATACCTTTAAAGTTACTTTGTGTTTACCATAAAACAAACCATAACGATTTAAAATACCGGGAATTGTTCCTGAAATAATAACCGGTAAAACAGAACACTTTGTTTTTTGAGCTAATCGGAATGCTCCTTCTTTAAAATTACCTAATTGACCTGTTTTAGAACGAGTTCCTTCCGGAAAAATAATCATATTACAACCTAACCTAAGGACTTTTTCTCCATCGATAATCATCTTTTTTATGCTGGCTTTACTTGTTCTTAACAATTTTATATCACCTTTTAATCGCATAAACCACCCAAAAACCGGAATTTTAAAAACCTCTGCCTTGGAAACCCATCGAAAAGGCACACCTAATCGATACATAACAATAATATCTTCTAACGATTGATGATTAGCTACAATAATATAGGTCGTATTTCTTTTAATCTTTTCTTTTCCTATTACACGAATTTTCCACCAGGGTATGAGTTTGGTATATAAACTCCCCCAGAAGACAGAAAAATAATTCAAAAAATAAAGCCGCTTATCGAACCAAAAAGTAAACAACCAAATAGATAGAAACAATGGCGAAAGTAAGAGTACCGTTAATAATACGATAATCCAAATATAAACGGAACAAAGAACTTTTCGAATCATTTTTTTATAAACAGGTTAGTTATTACTCTTCAAAAATACATTTTTAAAATCGTTTTTTATAAAACACCAGATTTATACTAACATTATTTTTTCCAAAATAAAAGAATTGTAAAAATGGTATATTTTTTGATTATTCAATCATAACTTATTAATTTCACATGCTCTTTTGAGTATAAAAAAACAATATTATTTATGACAATAAGAACCTTACTTATCATATTATTTATAGTATTTATTAGTTTACCTTCATTTTCACAGGAGGATGAAACCACTAATTTAGATACCATTTATCTTTTGGGTGGAAGAAAAAAAGTTGTTGAAATAAAAAATATCTCTGCAGCAACGGTCCGTTATAAAGAACAAGAATCTGATGAAACAATTACACTTGAAAGAAAAAATATACAAAAAATCATATTCAGTAATGGCAGGATTGAGGTATTTAATAAACCTGTTTTTATGATGGTTGATGAGGGGAGTTGGAAAACCGTAATTGTTACCGACAACAAAGATGATGTTACGGGATTATACGAACGAGGCAAAGTTGATGCCCGCTCGTCGGCAGGAAGCCGGAATGCAAAATCAGCAAAAAAAAGTGCAACGATCCGTATTCAAAAGAAAGCTGCTAACTTAGGCGGATTAATTGTACTTATAACAAAAGAAGAATTTATGGGTGGTTTTGGAGAAGCACCTACCTATTATATAGAAGGGATTGCTTATGGTTATGAACCATTACCGGAAGAAGAGAAAGAATAAAAAAGGGAGAAAAACTCCCTTTTTTTATTCTTCTAAACCAAGTACTTCTAGCCCTTGTTGAAATACAATATCTTTAGGAATTTGTTCTTTTTGAATTCTGTATAGATCCTCTAATAGCTCATCACGAATATAGCCCTTCTCTTCAATCATTTTTTTAGCCTTGTCATAATCTCCGTTGCCTTGTATTACTAAAATCTCTTCGGCCAGTTGAAGCATAGCATCTTGCATTTTTTCAAAATCAATAGTATAAGTGCCCAATTTCTTATTTCTTGTAAAAGCTCCTTTTTCTTCAAAATAATAAAACCTAATCATATTGGCGACTCCCTGATCATTAGAAATCCCAAATCGTACCGAACGAAAAATATCAGCCATATAGGTAACATAATTATCCATAAGATCTGTTTCGGGCAGCTCGCCCATTTCGTGAAGTTTAGTCAGAAAAAATAAGCTTAAAATATCATTTTTACACTCTTCGATAACATTATATTGTTCTTTTAATCCGTCCCGGACAGTACCTTCCTTAGTAACCATATTTTTAATTCCCAAAGCACTACCCACCTCATAAAACATAGTGTTTTGAAAAAATGCATCAAATTTTACATGCTCTCTTTGATCTTTATCAATAAGTAAGTGGGCAATAGGCTTTAAAATTTTTTCAAATTTTGCTTCCATCACATTTTTAAATTGTAATTTACGGCTTCCTACTGCTAATTGAACTCTTCCATCTCGTGGTAAAGTAATCGCTATTTTTTTACTTCCTGCATTCCAATTTCCTGAGCAATAAATAACATCATATACCATAATATCCGAAAGGGCACCAGGGATTTCAGTTTTATATTTTTCATCAACCGGTAAATTTTTCTGCAAAAATGGAACTAAAAGTGAATACTTTTCCATGTTTTTGCTCGATTCAATATCTTTAACGAGTAGCATTGATTGATAAGACGCTTTAGAATAGTAAAGCCTATCCTCAATATCTTCAATAGGCCCAACAATAAAATCAAGGATATTATCTTTCATCATCATCCATGCAAGATTACTTTGATAATAATCATCTGTTAATAGTGCTTCGGCTCTTTTCAAAAGATAATTTTTAAAATCATTATCCTCGGCTAATGATGCAGCTTGCTTCATCAACCCGGCAATTTTTACTAACTTATTTTTATAAGCTTCATGATAAGGAACCGTTTTGAGTCCACCTACTTCATTTCTTCGTAAAAGGGTGTATGAATCAAATTTTGTAAGATCATCAAAAGTTTCAAATTCCTGATAGGTCATATCAACAGGATAAAAATTGGCACCATCCGGTTTATGGCCTACACCATCAATGAAAGGTTGCATTCCATTAAGCCTGTCCCACGGCCCATAGTTGATATAAAAATATTCTTTGAATTTTTCGTTGGGAATGGATTTTAAATATTTTTCTTTATTTCCACAGGTTTGAATCCAGTATAATTCATCAATAATTTTGGCTGCTTGAAATAATAATGGAATCATCCCTTTCTGATTTTCGCTTAAAACACTCAAATCAGTAGTTAGCTCAACATCAGCATAATTGGCTAATAATTTGTCTATTTTTGTCTGCTTTGGGGTTTGCTGTTTTTCTGTTTTATTTTTACAGGTTGTAAATAATATGGGCAACAATAACAAACATAAAACAATAATCTTTTTATACATAATCCTGGTTTTTTAGGTTTTAAATTATTTTGAATCAAAATTTCAGAGAGAGTGGAAGAAATCTACAATTAAAAATACAAATAATATTAACCCAAGTCAACAGTAATTAGAATAAATCAGGATTAAAATAAAAAACAAATCCCCCAATTCAAAGAGTTAGAACAAAGTAGCTAAAAAATCATCAATTGAAATATTGTGAAAATATTTTTCAAAATCAACTGTTTTTAAAACTTTCCGAATTTCCTCTTCTTGATGTCTAGTATTTTTTAGTAATTTTTCAATATCTAAAATATCTTTTTCGCCAAAAAAATCACCATAAATTTTGAGGCCAGTAATGATTCCTTTTTCAACCTTTAAATGTACCTCCAAATTTCCTCCATTGGTTCTGATAAGTTTCTCGAAATTATATTTTGGAGAGTACCCAAAGTTCCAGTCCCAGGTATTATATTTTTTTTCTACTAATTGATTAATTTTTTCAATATCCTCATCCGTATATTCATATAATACGGCATCTTTTTCTGAATTTACCATAAAATCAAAAATTTTATCATGAAACTCCATAACAGACATTTTTTCGGGCAAATGTTCACTAATATTGGTTACACGGCTCCTTACAGACTTTACTCCTTTGTCCTGATATTTTAACGGATTTACTTTTAATGCTTTGGACAAATCGGCCATTACGGATGAAAATAATAATGTTCCATGATGTAACACCCGCCGTTTAAAAACATGCTCAGCATTTCCCGATACTTTTCGGCCCTTGATCATAATATCATTGCGCCCTTCAAATTTTGCATCAACTCCAAGTTGTTGCAACACATCAATCACTGGTTGTGTATATTTTTTAAAATCAACTAAATTGCTTTCGTTATTAACATTTTTAATAAAGGTAAAATTCAGATTGCCTAAATCATGAAAAACAGCTCCTCCGCCCGAAAGCCTTCGTACAATATCAATATTATGCTCTTTTACTTGATCGATATTTATTTCGGCCAGGGTGTTTTGATGCTTGCCAACAATTATAGACGGCCTGTTGCGCCATAGCATAAAACAGTCTTCGTTAAAATTTTTAAGTACGTATTCTTCGGCTGCCAGATTGAAATATGGATTGGTTTCCGGATTTTTTATACAAAGCATAATAAAATTATTGTTAGTTTAATGATATAAGAATTAAGAAAAATAACAATCAACAATTAAATTTGTTTGATATTTTTTTTGAAGTATATCGATAAAGATAAAAACCCAGCAACCCGATTAAAGTGCCTAAAACAGCACCACCAACTACATCAAACGGATAATGAACCCCTAAATATATGCGACTGTAGGAAACAATTACAGCCCAACAAATTATAAAAATTGAAAACTGTTTTTGGGCGAAGAGCTTTTTCAGAAAAAAAGCTACAGCAAAAGTATTGGTTGCATGTGATGATACAAACCCGTATTTTCCACCACATTTATTATTTACCAAATGAACAATATCTTGTAGCTCAGGATTATGGCATGGGCGCAGCCGTTGAAAAACCTCTTTAAAAGCATGTACTGAAATTTGGTCGGCTAATGTTACCACCAAAGCAATAAATAACAATGTAATGATTGCTTTCCATCTTTGTTTATAGATGATATATGCAATAATAAGTAAATACAAGGGAAGCCAAAAAAACTTTCCGGAAAACCACCACATGATTTGATCCCAAAAAGGAGAATTTAATCCATTTAAAAAAATAAAAAGTTGGGTATCTAAGTTTTTCAATACTTGTAACATATATCTAATCCGAATGTAGTTGTTTCCAAATCAAATCTTTCAATTCCTGAATTCCTTTTTGTGCCACAGAAGAAATAAAGAGATAAGGAATTTGTGGTAAATCTTTCTTCATCTCTTGCATTAACTCTTCATCGAGCATATCGGATTTGGTAATAGCCAGCACCCTTTTTTTATCTAATAATTCAGGATTATATTTTTCAATTTCTGAAAGAAGCGTTTTATATTCAGTGTTAATATCATCGCTATCGCAGGGAACCATAAAAAGAAGCATAGCATTTCTTTCAATATGACGTAAGAAACGATGTCCGAGGCCTTTCCCTTCGTGAGCACCTTCGATTATCCCCGGAATGTCGGCCATTACAAAAGATTGCATATTCCGGTATGGTACAATTCCCAGGTTAGGTACAAGTGTTGTAAACGGATAATCGGCAATTTTGGGTTTTGCAGCCGACACAACAGAAAGTAATGTTGATTTTCCGGCATTTGGGAAACCCACTAAACCAACATCAGCCAAAATTTTTAACTCCAAAACAAACCACCCTTCTTTTCCATCTTCGCCGGGCTGTGCATATCTTGGAGTCTGATTTACAGATGATTTAAAATGAGTATTTCCTAATCCTCCACGGCCACCCTGGAGCAAAATTTTCTCTTGCTGATCTTCAGTAATTTCGGCTAACACTTCATCGGTTTCAGCATCTTTTGCGATCGTTCCCAAAGGGACTTCAACGATTACATCTTTCCCATCGGCTCCGGTTCGCTGGGCACTACCACCAGCTTGTCCACTAGTGGCAAAAATATGTTTTTGATATTTTAAATGTAACAAGGTCCATAACTGGGCATTTCCTTTAAGAATAATATGTCCGCCACGGCCACCATCTCCTCCATCAGGCCCACCTTTAGGCACAAACTTTTCGCGGTGCAAATGCGGAGAGCCTGATCCTCCTTTACCCGAACGGAGAAATATTTTTACATAATCAACAAAATTAGAACCTGTCATCTATTTATATCTTTCAATAATTGAACAAATTTTATCAAAGATAACATCAATTTCGCCAATTCCGCAAACCGATTCGCATTTTCCCTTTTTTTTGTAATAATCTTTTACAATTTTAGTATTGCTATTATAAATAGCAATCCTTTTTTTTATAATGTCTGGCCTTTGATCATCAGGCCTTCCCGACTCATAATATCTTTGAACTAACCGCTCAACAATTACTTTTTCATCGGTTTCCAGCGAAATCATTACATTAATTTTTGCTCCTATCTTAGATAATATTTGTTGAAGCTGGTTTGCCTGATTTATGGTACGTGGAAAACCATCAAAAATAAAACCTTCGGTTTGTGGATATTTTTCTAATTCATGTTTAATAATATCAACGGCCATCTCATCAGGAACATAATACCCTTCATCAATATAACTTTGTGCTTTAATTCCTAAAGGAGTTTTTTCTGCAATGGCTTTACGCAAAATCTCACCGGTAGAGATATGTTGTAAATGGTATTTTGCGATTATCTTTTTCGATTGCGTACCTTTCCCTGCCCCGGGTGGGCCAAATAAAACAATATTTACCATAAAGGTGATTAACTTTTTAAGGTGTAAATATCCGGTAAGTTTCTTCCTAACCCATCATAATCTAAGCCATACCCAATAATAAAATCATTAGGAATTTCCATGCCCACATAATCAATAGTAATATCTTTATCATAGGCTTCGGGTTTTAAAAGCAAGGTAGTAATTTTAACACTGTTAGCTCCAAACTTATTGAGCTCTTTTATAATTTGTTCTAATGTAATCCCTGTATCTACAATATCTTCCAGAACAATAATATCACGCCCGCTTATTTTTTCGTTTATACCAATCAACTGTTTTACATTACCTGATGATGTTGTTCCATGATAAGAAGAAAGCTTTAGAAATGTTATTTCACAATTAAAATCAATTTGCTTTAATAAATCGGCAGTAAACATAAAAGATCCATTAAGTATACTGATAAAAAGGGGTACATTTTTATCCTTATAATCCTGATTTATTTTTTGAGCAACTTTAGTTACTGATTGATGAATTTTCTCAGAAGGAATTGATACTTCAAAAACTTGATCTTTTAGTTTAATTTGCTTCATTTCTAAAATGATTTTCTATGGCTACGGAAGCCGAATGAACATTCTTATAAAAATAATCGTTTATTTCTTATCTTTGTAAACGTTGAAACTATTCTGCGAAAATACAAATTAATGTTCTAAAATAATTTTAATCGGCCTTAAAAAATTCAAATTAGCATGAAAGCAAAAGTTAGTATTATCATGGGCAGCACATCAGACCTGCCAATAATGGAAAAAGCGGCAAAAATTTTAAATGCTTTTAAAATTCCTTTCGAAATAAATGCTTTATCGGCACATCGTACCCCCGAAGAAGTTGAAAAATTTGCCCGGGGAGCAAAAGGCCGCGGTATAGAAGTAATTATTGCAGGCGCAGGGATGGCAGCACATTTACCCGGTGTTATTGCAGCAATGACTACCCTCCCGGTTATTGGGGTTCCTATAAATGCTTCGTTAGCCGGGATGGACTCATTATTAGCTATAGTACAAATGCCTCCCGGGATACCCGTTGCCACAGTAGGTATTAACGGAGCTCAGAATGCCGGTATTTTAGCTGCACAAATCCTTGCTGCTGGAGACGAAAACCTGAAAAAGGTTTTAGAGGAATATAAAGAGAACCTAAAAACAAAAATCGTTAAAGCCAACGAAGAATTATCGAAAGTTAAATTTGAGTATAAGACTAATTAATCATTTGTTCAGAACAAATGAAAAAATCCGAAGCTATAAACTTCGGATTTTTTTATACTCAGAAAAGACATTAATTTTATCATCCATTTCAATTAAAAAAATTATAATTGTATCTTCATACCCTGTTTTAGAATAAAAACATCCATGCACTTAAGTTCACAAAAATGGAATGAATAATACATGGATGTTACACAAGGCCAATTAATTAACTAAAATATATTCGAATGAAATGCAAACTCTATGACGATCATAAATCATTTCATAAAAATTAGATTCTTATTTCTTTTTAGCTTATTCTGCTGGATATCTGAATCTCAGGCTCAAAATATAAACATTGAAGCAGGAAAATCTGCTGCAATGAGTAACACTTCCGTTACAATGACTGACATGTGGTCTGTTTACCATAATCAGGCGGGATTAGGTTATTTAACTGATATTTCGGTAGGAGCTTTTCATCAATCGGGATTTATAAAACAACAAAACACTCAAGGGATAGGTTTTGCTTTTCCAACAAAAACAGGAACTATTGGCGCTTCCTATTCCTATTTTGGTTTTTCACAATATAATGAGATGCAGGCAGGGCTTGCCTTTGGCCGTTCATTTACCCGATATTTTGCCGCAGGATTACAAATCAACTATTTAAGTACACGAATTGCCGATAATTATGGCTCATCGAATACCGTAAATTTTGAGGCAGGGATTCTTTCACAGCCAATAGAAAATTTATTTATTGGAGCACATGTTTACAATCCGTCTCGTAGCAAAATGAATAATGAAACCATTCCTACCATCTTTAAACTAGGTGCAGGGTATTTATTTTCAGACAAAGTATACCTCGGTATTGAAACAGAAAAAGACCTTAAACACGATGCGATATTCAAAGCAGGGTTAAACTATCAATTAATAGATTATGTTTCACTCCAGGCTGGTGTTTCAACAAATCCTACAAGATATTCATTTGGAGTTGGGTTCCATTACATCAATATAAATGCCCATGTTGGATTTCTAAAACATCAAACGTTAGGTTTTACACCATCATTTACTATAAGTTATGGTTTTTAAAACAAACAGTTTTACTAAAACTATTTTAATCCTGATATTTCTGGTAACTACCACTAAGGTAGTAACCGCACAAACCGAACCTTATACTAAACAAATACTGGAAGACCTAATTGAAGAAATTGCCAGCTCAACCGATGAAGAACTGGACTACACATCCCTGTACGATGATTTAAACTTTTACTTGTACAATCCTTTAAATCTCAACACTGCTTCTCAGGAAGACCTGGAAAAACTCCATATCTTAAATGATTTTCAAATTAAAAGCCTTCAGGATTATATTGCCAGAAATGGAGAAATGGTTTCTATTTACGAATTACAACTTGTACATGGGTTTTCTTTTGATGACATTGAGATGATTTTGCCTTTTATAACCGTATCTAAGGAAATTACCGAGCGTAAATCTTCTTTCAAGAATGTATTCAAATACGGAAACCATCAGATTTTTATGCGCGGACAAGATGTTTTTGAAGAGCAAGCTGGATATAGCAGCATTTCAGATTCGGCTTTAGCAGCAAATCCCAATTCAAGATATTTAGGTAGTTCATACAGAATATACTCTCGCTACAAATTTCATTATAGAGATAAAGTATATTTTGGATTTACAGCCGAGAAAGATCCGGGCGAAGAATTTTTTAAAGGCAGCAATAAAAATGGTTTTGATTATTATTCTGCCCACCTACAGCTCAACAATATTGGTGTTTTTAAAACGATAACCTTGGGAGATTTTGAAGCAAAATATGGACAAGGATTGATTCTGTGGTCGGATTTTGGTATGGGGAAATCTCCTTATGTATTAAATAATAGAAAAAGGGCACAGGGATTAAGAAAATACTCATCCACTAATGAAAATGTTTTTATGCGTGGTGCAGGAACCACTATTGCCATAAGAAATATTGATATCTCTGCCTTCTTCTCTTACAAAAATATTGATGCGAATATACAGGATAGTATTAATAATGAAATTGCCACGGTAACTTCATTTCAAAACTCGGGGATTCATGCAACACCTTCTCAATTAGAAGATAAAAATGCCATAAATGAGCAAATTGCCGGAGGAAATGTTTCCTATAATCATAAAAATTTCAAAATAGGAGTTACTGGAGTATATTACAAATATGGAGCTGCCTTAATAAAAGATACAACTCCCGAAAATCAATTCAATTACCGGGGAAAGGAGAATGCAAACATTAGTTTTGATTATCAGTTCAGTATTCGGGATTTTTACTTTTTTGGCGAAGAAGCGATAAGCCAAAACGGAGGGAAAGCATTTTTGAACAGTATGCTTGTTAATCTGGCTCCACAAATTTCAATGTCGGCCTTACACAGGCATTATGACAAAAACTACCAGGCAAATTATAGTAATGCCTTTGGTGAAACCAGTAATGTGCGTAACGAATCGGGATTATACCTCGGTTTGGAAATACACCCGATAAAACACTGGACAATAACATCGTATTTCGACACCTATCGTTTTTTGTGGTTAAAAACGGGGGTAGATGCTCCATCACAAGGCAACGAATGGTTTGTTCAAGCCGATTATAACCCAACCCGAAATTTGAGCATTTATTTGCGAATAAAAAACGAGATTAAACAAAAAAATCAAAATGCAGAAACTGGCATCGACCCGTTAATTGATGAAAAACTTTTAAAAACACGCTTACACTTAGCCTACCAAATAAACAAACAACTTGCCATTAAAAACAGAATTGAAACCACAAAATATCAGGAAGGTAGCCTGCCTGCAGAATATGGATATATGATTTACCAGGATATCTTTTATGATCTAAAAAAAATTCCACTATCGTTAAATACTCGTTTTGCTGTTTTTGATACTGAATCGTATAACACAAGGGTTTATGCATACGAAAGTGACATTTTATATGCATTTTCGATCCCAGCATACTACTCAAAAGGAACCCGGTTTTATTTTAATGTAAAATATACAATAGCCGATTTTATCGATCTATGGATTAAATATTCGCAAACCTACTATGCTGATAAAGATGTAATCTCGTCCGGATTAAATCAAATCAATGAAAATACAAAATCGGAAATAAAAGCACAACTACGTATTAAATTCTAAATTTCGTGTTTCTTCCTTACTTTCATATCTTTGATATTCAATTGTAAATTATTAATCCCTCTAAAGCAATTTTCATCCACGGAGTAACAGATATCGAAAAAGTCTCCCGAATGGATATATTCATAAAGATTTGCTTGCTGAAAAGCAATAGCAGCAAAATTTCTAAATGGATCTTCTTCCTGAATAATAGATAATTTAAGGTGTTCTTTACTCACACCAACAATCCGTCCTTCACCATTATCTGCAACATCACGAGTAACAAAAACCGGTGCCATATTTTCAGGCCCAAAAGGTTGAAACTGTTTTAAAATACGATAAAATTTTGGGGTAATCTGGCTTAGATTAAGTTCGGCGTCTATTTCTACCTGAGGAATAAGCTGTTCATCTTTAATAGTCTCGCTTACAACCATTTCGAACCGTTTTTGAAATTCCTCCACCTTATCGATTTGCATTGTTAAACCGGCGGCATACATGTGTCCACCAAAATTTTCTAACAAATCGCTACAAGCTTCAATCGCCTGATAAATGTCAAATCCGAGAACCGACCTGGCTGAACCGGTAGCCAAACCATTCGATGCAGTTAAAATTACGGTTGGCCTGTAATAGGTTTCAATTAATCGGGATGCTACTATACCCACTACTCCTTTATGCCAATCCGAATTGTATAAAACAGTAGTTTTTCTTTCACCCAGCTCTTTCTCTTTAGCCAAAATTCTTAATGCCTCCTGCGTAATATGGCGATCGATATTTTTTCGGGCATCGTTAAAGAAATTTACGCTATTGGCTGCGGTTTTCGCTTTAGCGGAATTTTTTGACAATAACAACTCAACGGCCTTATGAGCAGATTCCATTCTGCCGGCTGCATTAATCCTAGGCCCAATTTTAAATACAATATCATCAATATTAATTGTTTTCCCGGATAATCCTGCAAGACTGATGATTGATTTTAATCCTTGCCTTGGCTTTTCGTTTAACTGAATTAATCCATAATAAGCTAAAATCCTATTTTCATCTACAATCGGAACAATATCAGAGGCTATACTTACTACAACTAAATCAAGATACGGAATTAATTTTTCGAATGGAATATTATTTGTTTGAGCAAATGCCTGTATAAGCTTAAAACCTACACCACATCCAGAAAGCTCTTTAAAGGGATAATTGCAATCGCTGCGTTTCGAATCTAAAACAGCAGCGGCATTAGGCAATTCTTTTCCCGGATAGTGATGATCACAAATAATAAAATCAATCCCATGTTTTTTTGCGTAATCTACTTTTTCGTTAGCTTTTATCCCACAGTCTAAAGCTATAATTAATGAAAATTTATTTTCTTGTGCATTTTGTATCCCTTGCAAAGAAACCCCGTAGCCCTCACTATATCTATCGGGAACATAATAACCCACGTTTGGGTAAAATTCTTTCAAGAAAGTATAAACTAATGCAACAGACGTGGTTCCATCTACATCATAGTCACCATAAATTAATATGTTTTCGTTGTTATGAATAGCCTTTTCAATTCGCTCTATGGCTATATCCATATCCTTCATTAGAAAAGGATCGTACAGATCATTAAGGCTGGGACGAAAAAATGCTTTCGACTGCTCAAATGTTTTAATTCCCCTTTGAACCAAAAGGTTTGCTAATACAGGTTCAATATTTAATTCTTTGGCTAAATTTTGTACGTCTTTTTCATTGCCTTGCGGTTTTAGTACCCATCTTTTTTCCATATATAATTTTCATATTTTTTTACTTTTTTAGGTTCATCCCAAATACTTCTTCGATCTTTGATCTTAAAACATCTTTCACCTTTTTATAATCAACCTTTCTTCCTAACTCCTTCTCCATTGATGTTACTCCCTTATCAACAAATCCACAAGGATTAATGTGATTAAAGTATTCAAGATTGGTGTTAACATTAAATGCAAATCCATGCATGGTAATAAATCGGCTAGCTTTTACTCCAATGGCACAAATTTTTCGAGCCTTAGCATTATCACTATCCAGCCAAACACCTGTTGCTCCAGGCAACCTTCCAGCGCTAATTCCAAATTGTTCTAACGTTAGAATTATTGATTGCTCCAATTTAGCAATATATTGTTTTACCTGCAAGTTAAATTGCTCCAGATCAATAATAGGATAACCTACAATTTGTCCGGGGCCATGATATGTAATGTCGCCACCACGATTAATTTTATAATAGGTGGCATTTATTTTTTTTAAAAATGCCTCACTAATTAATAGATTGTTTTGCTTACCACTTTTTCCCAGGGTATAAACGTGTGGATGCTCGCAAAATATCAACTTATTTTCAATGGCTACCTGCTCATTTTCAGGTAAATCTCTATTTTTTGATTTTATTTGTAGAAAATGGGCAAATATTTCTTCCTGATAATCCCAGGCTTTCTTATAATCGATCAATCCTAAATCAATATATTGAACATCAATTTTCTCCATCTTAACTAACTTTGCTTTTTACATGTTTTTCTGCCTGATATGAAGATCTTACCAATGGACTGCTTTCAACAAAACGAAATCCTTTTTGCAATCCAATCTCTCGATACTGTTCAAATTTTTCCGGGGTAACATATTCCTTAACGGGTATATGATTTGCCGATGGAGCCAAATACTGTCCAATAGTCATTACTTCACAGCCCACCCCAATTAAGTCGTCCATGGTTTGTAGTATCCCTTTATCCGTTTCGCCCAGCCCAAGCATTATTCCTGATTTTGCAGTAATCCCCGAACGGGCAATATATTCTATTACACGAAGACTTCTTCTGTATTGTGCTTTAGTTCTTATTTGCGGAGTTAATCTTTCAGTCGTTTCTAAATTATGCGAAATAACTTCAGGCCCAGCATCAATAATCATTTGAATATGCTCGCTTTGTCCGTCAAAATCCGGAATAAGCGCTTCTATAGTTGTTTCAGGATTAACTTCCTTTATTTTTTTAATT
>JASGMZ010000019.1 GCA_030156305.1 Bacteroidales bacterium
CCTTTGCTAACCATTTGTTAAAATTTGTTTTTATCATAGAATTCGGCAAGGGAGGGTTGTGATACCCTGCTTGCCAGTTTACCAGCCGTGGCTGGCAGGCAAGGTTGTGAAACTCGTAAAAGACATGCGGATTTTAGGTATTAAATAAAAAAATCAGCATTTGCTTTACTTAAAAAATATTTACTACTTTTGAATGTATAGTTTTATTTCTTGAATAACATCCAATGGCCACTATGTAAGAATAAAACGATTTCGTGGTGATTATAACTTTATGACATTTTTAAGAAGTCTAAATTGTTTATTTTACACCATTATTTGCTTTTATAACATTGGAGATTATTATATTTTTGCCAATAAATCAAAAGTAAATATAATGGCTTGGTATATCCACAATAAAAATAAACAACCTTTAGCTCAGCAATCAAAAAAAGAGCTTTTTATAAAATGTAAGAAATGTCATTCGCATATTTATTATAAAGAGTGGTTTAATAATCTAAATGTGTGTCCAAATTGCAATTATCATGGAAGTATAACATCTCACGAACGTATTCATTTACTTTTTGATCATGATACTTTTCAGGAACTTTTTGCAAATATTAGCCCGGTTGATTCATTAGGGTTTAACGATTTAAAAGGAAGGTATGCAGATAAAATAGAAGCCACAAAAACAAAAACCGGTATTAATGAGGCTGTTATTACCGGAGTTGGGAAGATGAACGGTATAAATGTTGTGATGGCCATAATGGATTTTAGATTTTTAGGAGGAAGCCTGGGCAGCGCTACAGGAGAAAAAATTTTGCGGGCTTCAAACTACGCTTATGAAAATCATATTCCTTATATCATTATCTCAGCATCAGGAGGTGCAAGAATGCAGGAAGGAACATTATCACTTATGCAAATGGCTAAAACGTGTGCGGGAATATCACGGTTAAATCAAAAACATATACCCTTTATTTCTGTATTAACAAATCCTACTACAGGTGGAGTTACAGCTAGTTACGCCATGATGGGTGATATTAATATCGCCGAACCCGGAGCCCTGATTGGCTTTGCCGGAAGAAGGGTCATTGAACAAACCATTGGACAAAAATTGCCAGAAGATTTTCAAACTGCCGAATATTTGCTCAAACATGGATTTATTGATTCTATTGTAAACAGAAAAGATTTAAAAGAGTTTTTAAGCAATATGCTTAACTATTATAATCGATAATTATAACTTATATTTTTCATTGAAGAAAGAATCACATGGTACCAAATAATCATCCAACGAAAAAAAAGAATCAACCCAAAGGAAAAGTTTTAACTCCCTGGGAGATTGTACAAATAAGCCGGCATCCCAAACGGCCTGTTTTACAGGATTACCTTTCGCTTATGTTTACAAATTTTATAGAACTCCATGGCGATCGATATTTTGCTGATGATAAAGCCATTATCGGAGGTTTTGCTCAAATTTCTGATCAAAAAGTAATGGTCATAGGACATAACAAAGGAAAAACCACTACCGACAATATTGAGCGAAATTTTGGGATGGCAAACCCTGAGGGTTACCGAAAAGCTCTACGATTAATGAAACTGGCACAAAAATTTAATATTCCGGTATTATCATTCATTGATACTCCGGGAGCATTTCCTGGCCTCGAAGCGGAAGAACGTGGACAGGCTGAAGCTATCGCAAAAAATCTAACCGAAATGGCTACAATCAAAGTTCCCATTATTTGCATTGTTGTTGGTGAAGGAGGAAGTGGTGGTGCTTTGGGCATTGGCGTTGGCGATCGTATTTTAATGCTCTCCAATGCTATCTACTCCGTTATTTCACCCGAAGGGTGTGCTTCCATTTTGTGGCGTGATGCAAAATTCGCTCCTGATGCTGCTGAAGCACTTAATCTTACAGCTAATGCACTCCTTAAACATGGCGTGATTGATGAAATTATAAACGAACCTGGAGATGGAGCCCATACCGATCATCAAAAAATGGCTGGTTCCATCCAAAAAACAATCCTCAAAAACCTACAATCATTACAAAAATTACCCACTGAAAAATTATTACAAAAAAGATTTGAAAAATTCTCAGCTATGGGTAATTTTTCAGTTGATAAATAAATTAAAAAGGAAACATTTATGGCAAAAGAAATATTAAGAATTACAGATACAACATTAAGGGACGGGCATCAATCATTGTGGGCAACGCGCATGCGTACCGATGATATTTTAGGTATTATTGACACTATTGATGCAGTGGGCTATTACTCATTAGAAGTATGGGGTGGTGCTACTTTTGATGTCTGCTTGCGGTATTTACGAGAAGATCCATGGGAACGTTTACGGCTTATCAAAGCAAGGGCTAAAAAAACACCTTTACAGATGCTGCTTCGCGGGCAAAATATTGTCGGCTATAAAAATTACCCGGATGACCTGGTGGAACGATTTGTAGAAAAAGCCCATGAAAACGGAATCGATATTTTTAGAATATTTGATGCTTTAAATGACTCAAGAAATTTACAAGCTGCTATCAAAGCGGTAAAAAAAACCGGTGCTCATGCGCAGGGAACACTCTCCTATACTACAAGCCCTGTTCATACCGTTGAAAAATATGTGAGTGATGCCCGAAAGCAAATTGAACTGGGAATTGACTCCTTATGTATAAAAGATATGGCTGGATTGTTATCACCCACCAAATCAAAAGAGCTTGTGTCAGCATTAAAAGAAAATTTTGATATTCCAATACAAATTCATTGTCATGCTACCAGTGGAATGGCTGAGTCAGCTTATCTTGAAGGAGTAAAAGCCGGAGCCGGGGCTGTAGATGGAGCTATTTCATCCATGGCAGGATTTTCTTCTCAACCTCCTGTTGAAACCATCCATGCCATTTTTGAAGAAACTGAATTTGATGTTCAGTTAGATTTGGATGCATTAAGAAAAGTAAACAAATATTTTACAGCGTTAGCACCCAAAAGAATAAAAGGCAGAGGCCATGAACCCATTATCGATGCTGAAATTCTGGTCCATCAAATTCCTGGTGGGATGATTTCAAATTTTCGTTCGCAATTGGAACAACAAGGAGCAATAGAAAAACTTCCCGAAGCTCTTGAAGAAGTTAGCCGCGTTAGAAAAGATTTAGGATATCCGCCATTAGTTACCCCAACAAGCCAGATTGTAGGCACACAAGCTGTAATGAATGTAATCACTGGTGAACGATATAAAGTGGTTCCTCAAGAAGTACGAAACTATGTAAAAGGAATGTATGGCAGGCCTCCTGCCCCCATTGATGCTGATTTGATAAAGAAAATCCTGGGAAAGGAAAAACCTATAGACCATCGACCTGCCGATGATTTGAAAAACATTTTACCAACAGCAACAAAAAATATTTCAAATCCAGAATGGATTAAAAATGAAGAAGATATCCTATCCTATTGTTTATTCCCTGAAGTTTCGGTAGAATTTTTTAAATGGAGAGCTCTTCCTCACGAGCAAAAGCCAAAAACACCTGCTGATATTGAAATAGAAGAACTACATAACGAAAAAGAACAGCCAAAAGAACTAGAAATTACATCAACAAAACAGGTGAATGAAAACCTTTTATTAAATGCTGAAGATTATGAAAGAATGAAAAATTTATTGGAAACAGCTTCGAGTATGCAATTGAATGAATTGAGTATACGAAAAGGTGATTTCCAATTTACGTTGCGGTCAGGAAACGGAAGTGCTAAGGGCCATGAATTTACCGAGCCTGTTGCAGAGCAAAAGAAATCCGAACAACCATCACAAGAAACAAAGAAACAAGAAACAAAAACAGCTGTTGAAGATAAAACCAGCGAATACAAAGATACTATCAATTCAGTAATGACCGGCACATTTTACAGTACCCCCGGAGCTGATAAACTTCCTTTTGTAAAGGAAGGCTCAAAAGTAAAAGAAGGAGAAACGATATGCATACTTGAAGCCATGAAACTTTTTAACGAGATTGAAGCTCCTTTTAATTGTAAAATTGTTAAAATCCTTGTTGAAGATGGTACATTAGTAAAAAAAGGCCAGCCCATTATGGCCATAGAAAAAATATAACTATAACATTATACTTTTATCAATAAAAAATAGCCGCTTCAAAACTGAGAGCGGCTATTTTATATTTAATAATGATAATTTTTATCTTAAAGCTGCCTGGGCTGCAGCTAACCGAGCAATAGGCACACGGTACGGAGAACAAGAAACATAGTTCATTCCAACCCGGTGACAGAATTCTACCGAGCTTGGTTCACCACCATGTTCGCCACAAATACCTACTTTTAATTCCGGGCGGGTAGCTCTTCCCCTTTCAGTTCCCATTTCAACTAATTGCCCAATACCTTCCTGATCTAATACCTGGAACGGATCATTTTTAAGGATTCCTTTTTTCAGGTATATAGGTAAGAATTTACCGGCATCGTCACGGGAATAACCAAATCCCATCTGTGTTAAGTCGTTTGTACCAAACGAGAAGAATTCAGCTCTTTCTGCTATTTTGTCTGCAGTTAAGGCAGCTCTCGGAATCTCAATCATTGTACCTACTAAGTAATCAACTTTAGTTCCTTTTTCTTCAAACACCTTTTCGGCAGTAGAGCGAATGATATCTTCCTGTAATTCGAACTCTTGTTGAGTACCAATCAACGGAACCATAATTTCCGGTTTGGCATCAATTCCTTTTTGTTTCAGGTTAACAGCAGCTTCGATAATTGCACGAGCCTGCATCTCTGTAATTTCAGGATACGTATTACCTAAACGACAACCACGGTGTCCTAACATTGGGTTAAACTCATGTAAAGAATCTACTTTTCGCCTAACTTCCTCTACGGAAACGCCTAACTCATCAGCCATCTCTTTTTGATTCTTTTCATCATGAGGAACAAACTCATGTAGTGGTGGATCTAACAATCGAATAGTTACACCGTAACCAGCCATTGCCTCTAAAATACCTTCGAAGTCTTCGCGTTGGTAAGGCAATAATTTTTCCAGAGCTTTTCTTCTGTCCTTTTCATTTTCAGCGAGAATCATTTCGCGCATGGCTTTAATTCTGGAACCTTCGAAGAACATGTGTTCCGTACGGCATAATCCAATACCATGTGCTCCAAATTTATAGGCTGTTTTAGCATCATTCGGTGTATCGGCATTGGTTCGAACATCCATTGTCCTGAATTTATCAGCCATTTCCATAATAGCACCAAAATCACCACTTATATCAGGATTTTTGGTTTTAATTTTACCTTCATATACTTCACCGGTAGAGCCATTTAATGAGATCCAGTCACCCTCTTTAAATTCTTTACCATCAACAGTCATTACCCTGGTTTTATAATTGATAGAAATATTTCCGGCTCCAGAAACACAACATTTACCCATACCACGGGCAACAACAGCTGCGTGAGATGTCATACCACCACGGGCGGTTAAGATACCCCGGGCAATATTTATTCCTTCAAGATCTTCCGGGGATGTTTCTATACGTACCAGAATAGATTGTGGATATTTTCCCGCCTCATCGGCAAAGAAAACAATCTGTCCGGTAGCGGCACCCGGTGATGCGGGTAATCCTTTAGCAATGATGTTAGCCCCTTTTAATCCTTCTTCTGAGAAAACAGGATGTAACAATTCATCTAATTTGTTCGGTTCCATTCTTAGAATGGCTGTTTTTTCATCAATAACACCTTGTTTTACAAGGTCCATTGCAATTTTTACCATGGCAGCAGCCGTACGCTTACCATTTCGGGTCTGTAGTAACCAAAGTTTACCTTCCTGGATGGTAAACTCAAGGTCTTGCATATCTTTATAATGATCTTCCAGCTTTTGTTGTATCTCGTCCAGCTCTTTATATATCTCAGGCATTACCTCTTCTAACGAAGGAAATTTAGCTTTTCTGTCCTCTTCGGAAACTCCGGCTAATTTAGCCCAGCGTTTAGAACCTTCAAGGGTAATTTCCTGGGGAGTACGCACACCGGCAACTACATCTTCTCCCTGTGCATTTACTAAATACTCTCCGTTAAAAATATCTTCGCCTGTTCCTGCATTACGGGTAAATGCAACTCCTGTGGCAGACGTTTCACCCATATTCCCAAATACCATGGCCTGCACATTAACTGCTGTTCCCCACTCTTCAGGTATCTGGTTTAATGCCCGGTAATAAGTTGCTCTTGGATTATTCCAGCTGTCAAATACAGCCATGATAGCACCCCAAAGCTGATCCCATGGATTAGAAGGGAAATCATGCCCGGTTTGTTTTTTTACCGCTTCTTTAAATTTTTTCACCAACTCTTTTAAATCTTCAACATCAAGCTGCGTATCAAGATCAACACCTTTCTTCTCTTTAACTTCTTCAAGAATCGCCTCAAAAGGATCAATATCTTCTTTTGACTCAGGTTTTAATCCTAATACCACATCTCCATACATTTGAACAAATCGTCGATAGGAGTCCCATGCAAAACGCGGGTTGTTTGTTTTTTTCGTAAGCCCTTCAACAGCATCATCGTTCATTCCCAGGTTTAATACCGTATCCATCATACCCGGCATTGATACCCGTGCACCAGAACGTACAGAAAGCAATAAAGGATCTTCATTACTGCCGAATTTTGTTCCCATAATTTGTTCTACGTTCTTTAGGGCAGCTTCTACATCGGCTTTTAATAGTTCAACAACTTTATCTTTTCCTAATTTGTTGTATTCTGTACATACATCGGTAGTGATTGTAAATCCCGGAGGCACCGGAACACCAATAAGGCTCATTTCGGCAAGGTTGGCACCTTTTCCTCCCAGAAGGTTTTTCATCTGTGAGTTACCTTCTGCCTTTCTATCTCCAAAAGTATAAACTCTCTTTTCGTTTGACATTTTATCTGATTTTTAATTTATAATTTATTGATAATGATATTTTTAACAAAATTTCTTTGCAGGTTTCAAATATATCTAAAAATTACCAAATCAGCGAATTTTGTACAAAATTTTTAAATGATTCGTTTGAATATTTATACAACAAGCAATTTGCATGTAATTTTTCAAACAGCTTGAATTTCATTTTGTTTTTTAATCTTTTCAAAAAAATAAATGAACACTGCAAAGGTTTGCGAAAATTAATTTTATATAAATAGTGCATCTTAGAAAACACCAGTTTTTTAGTGGCGCAATAAAAAACGTCAAGAACAAGGCTTGCGAAGAATTGGCAGCCATGAGTTTACTAATGTAAATGACTAATTGCCAATGCGAGCGTAACGCAGTTATTGGTGTTTTCTTATAGCCACTAAATAAAATATTAAATTCATGTATGTGATACGAATAAAAAAAGCAGATAACACAACATGCTATCTGCCTATAATAAATTAGAAATCTTTTTAATTTTTCATTAAATACTGATAATCGAGATAGTATAATATTTTTAACGAAATACTGTTGATCTGCGATGCAGCAAATGTATTTTCCAGATTATCCACAAAACTATTTACTAAATTATTGTCATTAGTATATATTGCATTTTTCCAAACCAATGATAGTTCGCTACCCGGTGCAAAACGCCACAAATACTTCATATCAATGGTAAAGGCATTATAGTTAAGATTTTCTGAAGTACTGTAGGAATCATACCCAATAGACGGGCTTAATGCTCCATCGGACAACAACTGATGAAAATCAGTATACTCTACCCTACTCCAATAATGGCGCATTCGGAAACTCAAAGATGCTTTATTGCTAAAAATATAGCTGGAATTAAATGTATTAACTAAAGTTGTACGATCTCTGTTTCCCATAACAATCACATCATTGCCGGTATTATCAGCATAATTATCTACATAACCGTATGTGTTAAAGTTATTTTCAAAGCTTACACCATAAACTAAAATCCATTTATCATTCATTCTAACCCTGGGTTGTATGCTATAATCATATCCCCATTGATTATCATCCATCGATTTCCAATAATCACCACTTAAGTCAATTGCAAATTTTTTACGATAATCAGTTGATATCCATGATTGAAAATACATATTACGTGGTAATTCTAATTTCCATCCATCCACCCGAGGTTCAAAAAAGTCGTATCGCTTGAAAGGTTTCACTTCCCCATAAAATCCAACAGACAAATGATTTCTAAAGGTAGCATGAATCCTGGCATTTATATTAAAGCTGGAGTATTCTCTTGGCTTATACAAACTTGTATAGTAAAAAGAAATTTCATTATTCCATTCTAATAATCTCCAAAAAGGTTCTTTTATGTTATATTGAAACTCTGCATCCCATGTTGCTTCATTATTTTGTTGAATATATCCCATATCATTAGGATCATAAGTATCAGATTCAATAAAATGCTGTAGTTCAAACATAAATCTTCCGCTTATTTTAGCCACTTCAATATTATACTTATGTCCTAATGTTGTACTGTCGGTATAATGTTGACTCACTGCTCCACTTCCGGCAATTTGATATGAGTTTTCTTTATTCATAATTCGAAACTCGGTAGCTGTTACATTGGCATTATAGTTCTCTTCGGCATGCAAAACATTAGTATTCGCCAAACTGATAAATGAATTATTTTTGAGGGTTTGGTCTAAAACAATCATGTTATAATTGGTAAACCCCTGAGTACGGTAATGGCTTACTTCTTCAGAAATTGTATCCTTAATTTCAGCTTCAACGGCTCCTGTCATTGCATTAAAGAAACCAATACCTAACCCGCCTTTTGTGCGGCCCGATATTTTGGTGGCATTAATTAAATTTGTTTCCAAAGGATTGCTGGCAACCACCTGATTGGAATCTAAATGATCATAAACATCATACGCGTTCTTTGGCTTACCTCCTATCCTACGAGAATAAAAAATGTTTCCTTTACTAAACAACTCTGTACCTTCCGTAAAAAACTGACGCTTTTCATCATATTGAACCTCATAGGGAGAAATATTTAATATTTCATCATCCGATTGTACCTGTCCAAAATCGGGGATTAAAATCATATCGAGGGTAAAACTTTGATTTATTCCCCATTTTAAATCCATCCCTGCATTAAAATTGTTTCCCCATTTATCAATTTCATCATTTTTTTCGAGGTATGCTGACACATAGGGTGTAACGGATAAGCGTAAAGGTGGTTCAATATCTTTAATACCAGACATTTCACCCATTTGATTAATTTTCCCTTGTATCTGATTATCGATAAAATTCCATGAACTCCACTCCCTATAACGCCTGATATGACGCATAAAGTGAACACCCCATGTTTGATTTTCTTTTTGTGAAAATCGAAGTGCTGAATATGGAATCATCATCTCGACCATCCAACCCTTTTCGGTTATATTTACTTTACTTTCCCAAACAGCATCCCAGTTTCTATCTTCGCTATTCCCATTATGTTTTACATCCGATTGTATACCAGATGCAGAAACCATAAACTCTGATGCATTGACTCCATCGTTAAAGGTATTGATATATACCGTAAATAAATCGGAATTTAAACTTGTATAATCATCACGAACACCCAGGTCTTTGATAATGCTATCCGGATGGTTATCATACATTATTGCTCCGAAATAAATAGCATGATTATCATATAAAATTTTAACCTCAGTCGGTAATGACGGAGCATAACCATTGTAAGGCTCAAATTGAATAAAATCCTTAGCCACAGGAGCATTTACCCAAATATCATCGTCAAGGATTCCGTCAATTTTTGGCCCTTGCGCTACTTTCTTAATCTCTATGGTTTGCTTGTTGTTGTTCAACGAATATGCTATTGTATTAATACCTAACAATATACATATTCCCAAAAAAAACTTTTTTCTCACACTAATTTCTTTTTTTCTTTTTAAGATTCCTGTGATTAAAAGACTTAGAAGACTTAAAAAGGTTTAATAGAAATTTAAAATTCTGAAGTAAAGTGAAACTTTATTTTATCGAATTTTTCCTGAGCCATTTGCAAAGCATAAGGCGATTCGGCCATAAATACTTCACGCCCATGTTTATCAATCGCCAATACATTATATTTTCTTTTTCTAAAATCTTCTAATTGTTCTTTATCGTCACTTTCAATCCAGCAAGCTTTATGCATTTGGATCGGTTCATATTTGCATTTGGCACCATATTCGTGTTCAAGCCTAAACTGAATAACATCGAACTGCAGCTGGCCTACGGTTCCAATAATTTTACGTCCATTAAATTTATTAGTAAAGAGCTGGGCCACTCCTTCGTCCATTAATTGATCGAGTCCTTTGGCCAGCTGTTTGTATTTCATAGGATCGGCATTCTCTACATAACGAAACATTTCAGGTGAAAAACTGGGTAATCCTTTAAAATGAACTGTTTCTCCTTCAGTTAAGGTATCTCCTATTTTAAAATTTCCTGTATCGTGGATACCAACAATATCTCCTGGATAAGCTTCATCAATGATAGATTTTTTCTCAGCCATAAAAGCGGTTGGAGAAGGAAATTTCATTTTTTTGTTAGCTTTCACATGTAAATAATTGGTATTACGCTGGAATACACCAGAACAAATTTTAACAAATGCCAACCTGTCCCGGTGGTTTGGATCCATATTGGCATGTATTTTAAAAACAAACCCGGTAAATTTATTTTCAAAAGGGCCTATCTCTCTTTCTTCCGCTTTAACAGGAAGCGGATAAGGTGCAATATCCACAAAACAATCCAACAGTTCTTTTACACCAAAATTATTTAATGCACTCCCGAAAAATACCGGAGCCAAATCGGCTGATAAATAATCTTTAACTTCAAACTCTGGATAAACACCCGAAATTAATTCTAACTCTTCGCGTAAGGTTTTTGCATACTCATCCCCAATATAATTTTCCAAATCAGGATGATTAATGTCTTTAAATTCAATCACTTCTTCGACTGTTTGTTTCGATTCTCCACTAAATAAGTTTAGTTTTTCGTCATAAATATTATAAACTCCTTTAAAAGTTGGGCCATTACTAATAGGCCAGCTTAAAGGCCGAACATGAATCTTTAATTCATTTTCAATTTCATCGAGCAATTCAAAAGGATCTTTCCCGCTGCGGTCTAATTTATTGATAAAAACCATTACGGGAGTTTTTCGCATGCGGCATACTTCCATTAATTTGCGGGTTTGCGGTTCAACACCTTTGGCCGAGTCGATAACAATAATAACACTATCTACAGCGGTAAGTGTTCGAAAAGTATCTTCAGCAAAATCCTGGTGCCCGGGTGTATCCAGAATATTAATTTTTCTACCCCTATATTCAAACCCCATTACTGATGTAGCAACAGAAATTCCACGTTGCCGCTCAATTTCCATAAAATCGGAAGTAGCCGTTTTTTTTATTTTATTATTTTTAACAGCTCCTGCTACATGAATAGCTCCACCAAAAAGCAATAATTTTTCTGTTAACGTTGTTTTTCCTGCATCGGGATGGCTTACAATACCAAATGTCCTTCTTCGCTTTATTTCTTCTTTAAAATCCATAAAAAATATAAAAATCGAAATTATTTTTATTTCAAAGCTGCAAAAATATAAAAAGGAATGGATTAATTTAGCTTTAACGCTAAAATTACCTTTTTCTTAAAACATAAAACAATTGCGGCATATAGTTATACTTTATCTTTAAAATAAATTTTCTATAACCTATTTTAACATAATGATTTTAACAAATATTTTTTAAGCTATTTTATTCTTTATAAGTTTGCAGAGAGAAGATTAATTTAAAATTAAAATCAATTTATTATGTTTAAAATGAAAAAAATTTCAAGTTTATTTTTAACTCTTTTTGTAAGCAGTACATTTATATTTGCTCAAACTCCTCAGGTTCCTCAAAAAACCGATGTTTCTGACCAGGATTTAGAAACATTTGCAGCTGCTTTTGAGCAAGTACAGGTGCTGAATCAAAAAGCACAGCAGGATATGGTTAAAGCAGTACAGGATGAAGGTTTAAGTGTACAACGATACAATGAAATGTTGCAGAGCGAAGAAGACCCAACTCAAGATGCAAAGCCTACTGATGAAGAAAAATCACAGTTTGAAAACATCAATCAAAAAATAAGGGCTATACAACAAAAAGCACAACAATCAATGCAACAAAAAATTCAGGACGAAGGATTAACGGTTAAAAGATACCAGGAAATTGCTTTTGCCCTTCAAAACAGTACTGAATTACAGCAAAAATTACAAAAATTGATGCAACCTAAATAAAAATAAACTATTGATATTGAGGAATGGCTGCTAATTCAGCCACGGATTGCAAATCCGATGGTGATGGTTAACAGCCATTTTTTTATATTGTTTATAAATCAGAATAAAATATATGTATATATTTATATCGAATTTTAAAAATAACAGACTATGAAAAAAATAATCATTTTAGCATCTGCTGTTTTGTTAATTATCACTTCTTGCAATTACAAAGAAAAAAAAGAGCAGCAAGAACAGGAAGCTGATGTAAAAAAATCAACCCTAATAGAAAAAGGCCAGCCAGTTCCTGAATTTGAGTACATTACATTGCAAAACGATACAGTAAATATCAAAGAACATCAGGGGAAAGTAGTATTTATGAATTTCTTTGCTACCTCCTGTCCTGTCTGTATGAAAGAACTTCCTTATGTTGAAAAGGAGATTCAGGAAAAATACAAAAATAACCATAACTTTGAGTTACTTGCTTTTGGAAGAGAGCACAATGCCAATGAAATGCTCGCTTTCAAAGAAAAAAATAAGTACACCATGAGTTTCATTCCCGACCCGGATAGAAAAATTTATGCGTTGTTTGCCGAAAAATATATTCCGAGGAATATAGTACTAAACAGAGAGGGAAAAATTATTTATGAAGCTACCGGATTTAGCGCAAAAGAATTTTCAACGTTAAAACAAGTAATTGAGCAGGAACTGAACAAATAAAAATACTGAATGATATTAAATTTTAAAAAGAAAACCATAGATTTGTTCTATGGTTTTTTATTCATTAAAATACACTCTCATTTAATTGTAAACTGTAAACTTTGTATAAGATTTGATTAAAATGCAATTACATGTTTGAAGCTTTTTACAAATCTCCCATCGGTTTTCTAAGGATTGTTTCTAACGAAAGAGATATCATAAAAATTGAATTCAGTGATGAATATTATAAAATGCGAATGATCCCTGTTCAAATACAAACTTGTATTCAACAACTGGATGAGTATTTTAGTGGACAACGTCAAAATTTTACCATAGGCATTAATCCGGCAGGGTCAGAATTTCAGGCCAAAATATGGAATTTGGTGTTAAAAATTCCTTATGGAAAAACAATTTCATACTTAGGCCTGGCCCGGGATTTCGGGGATGAAAAAGCCATTCGTGCCATAGCCTCTGCCAACGGAAAAAATCCAATCCCCATTATCATACCTTGCCACCGAGTTATAGGTAATGATGGAAGCCTGACAGGATATGCCGGAGGATTATTGAAAAAACAATGGTTGCTTGAACACGAAGGTGCTATACAACAAAAAAGTTTATTTTGGTAATTTCAAATCCTATTCATGATATGATTAATTGCAAACGTTTGCAATTATTTCACCTTTTAACAAATTCTTTTACCATTAGGCATCTTCCTTATTTTTTATCAATT
This sequence comes from Bacteroidales bacterium, assembly GCA_030156305.1. Classification (GTDB taxonomy): domain Bacteria; phylum Bacteroidota; class Bacteroidia; order Bacteroidales; family UBA12077; genus UBA12077. Next base: position 13,575 of record JASGMZ010000019.1, read on the forward strand.
ACCCTGACAGGCTATGAACATTTATGCTTACCGTATGTTATCTTTTTTGACTTAAAAAAATTTGACTATGTTATAATTTTCATATATTTAGTGCAGAAAAAATCTGATATTTAGGTGTATAATAAGGGGGCATTTATTTAAAAACAATCAATAACATTTTATGAATCAATAATTTGTAATCAATCCTCTTTTTGTGCCCAAAAAATCAGGTATGTTATATAACATATTTAATTTAAGCCGGATACTATGGATATTAATGGAAAAACCTACAAAGATTTTTTAGCGCGTATTGAGCGACAAAAGATTCAAAATGGGTCTGAAAAAGTAAATAGCCAGCATAAAAAAGGGAAATTACATGCCCGTGAGCGAATTGCTTTATTATTTGATAAAAACTCATTCGAAGAGTTAGATGCTTTTGTTACATCAGCCACTCCCGATAGCGGATTAGGAAAAATTGATTTGGCTTTTGGCGATGGCGTTGTTATTGGTTATGGCAGAATTAACGGCAGGTTGGTTTATGCTTACTCACAAGACTTTACAGTAATGGGTGGTTCTTTGGGCGCTGTACATGCGCGAAAAATAAATAAAGTGCAAGAGCTGGCTTTACGGGTTGGCGCCCCTATTATTGGTTTAATCGATTCGGGAGGTGCCAGAATACAGGAAGGGGTCGCCAGTTTATCAGGCTATGCCAGCATTTTTCATCATAATGTAAAAGCATCAGGGATAATACCACAAATTTCAGTAATTCTTGGCCCTGCTGCCGGTGGTGCAGTATACTCTCCTGCCCTGACCGATTTTATATTTATGACTAAAGATACTAGCTATATGTTTGTTACCGGGCCTAACGTAGTGAAAGAAGTTTTAAACGAAGAAGTAACTTTTGATGATTTAGGTGGCGCCGAAATTCATGCTAAAAAAAGCGGTGTTGCCAATTTCATTTACGAAGACGAAGAAAATACAATTCTCGGAATAAAAAAACTCCTCTCCTTTTTCCCGTCAAACAATATGGAAAATCCTCCTTTCATCGATACGCAGGACAAAATCGAGCGGAATGTAGAAAAGTTAAGAACGCTTGTACCCGATGATCCCAATAAACCCTACGATATAAAAAAAGTGATTGAACTTATTGCTGATAAAGATTCATTTTTTGAAGTATCGGAACATTTTGCACAAAATCTGGTTACCGGTTTTGCCCGTTTAAATGGCAAAGCCATTGGTATTGTTGCCAACCAGCCCAAAATTCTTGCAGGAGTGCTTGATATTAACTCATCGACTAAAGGAGCCAGGTTTATCCGTTTTTGCGATGCATTTAATATTCCGGTTTTAACACTGGAAGATGTGCCAGGCTTTTTGCCTGGATTGGATCAGGAACATAAAGGAATTATAAAACATGGCGCTAAATTACTTTTTGCTTACAGCGAAGCATCGGTGCCCAAAATTACGGTGATCCTTAGAAAATCATACGGAGGAGCTTTTTGTGTGATGAATAGTAAAAACCTTGGGGGTGATTATAATTTTGCCTGGCCAACAGCCGAAATTGCAGTTATGGGGCCCGAAGGTGCCGTTTCAATTCTTTACAAAAAAGAACTTGAAAACGCCAAAGACCCAAAACAAATGAAAAAAGAATTTGCTGCTAAATACCGACAGGAAATTGCCAATCCATACATAGCAGACGAAAAGGGGTATATTGATGAAGTAATAGACCCGGCAGATACACGAAAAAAACTGATCACGGCTTTCGAATCGTTGGAAAACAAACATATTGAGGCTCCATCGAGAAAGCATGGAAATATGCCACTATAGAATAATTTTTTATGATTGAAAAATTAATATATGAAAAAAATCAAATCTTTATTAATTGCAAACCGGGGCGAAATTGCAATCCGTATTTCGGAAACTGCCAAAAAAATGGGCATTAAAACCTATGGCATAAAGACATCAAAGGAACCGAATGCATTTTATTTGCAACACATAGATGAAATCATTGACTTTACTGAAGTACTCAGTGATATTCCAGAATTTTTAGACATTAACAGAATTATATTTTCCATCAAAGAACATAATATTGATGCCGTTCACCCCGGCTATGGCTATTTAGCTGAAAATCCATATTTTGCACAAAAATGTATCGAAAATAAAATTATTTTTATTGGCCCAACACCGGATGCAATTTACAAATTGGGAAATAAAACCATTGCCAAACAACTGGCTTCGACCCATCAGGTTCCTCTTTTACAGGGAAGCAATGGAAATATAAGAGATTCAAAACATGCCAAACAAATTGCACGAAAAATTGGTTATCCGGTAATATTAAAAGCTGCCTCGGGAGGTGGTGGTAGAGGGATGCGAATTGTTGAACATGAAAAAGATATTGAAAAAATGTTTCGCATGGCTCAAAACGAAGCTGATAAAGCTTTTTCCGACCCTTCAGTATTTATGGAAAAATATGTACGAAACCCACGGCATATCGAATTTCAGGTGCTGGCCGACCATCACGGAAATATTATCCATCTGGGCGAACGCGAATGCTCTATCCAACGAAAACATCAGAAATTAATTGAAGAGTCACCTTCTGTAGCTCTAAATAATGAATTACGTTCAAAAATGAGTAAAGCCGCTATTAATATCGCTAAAGCATCTAAATACAGAAATGCAGGCACGGTCGAGTTTTTACTGGATGAGTCGGGGAACTTTTATTTTATGGAGATGAATACACGAATCCAGGTAGAACATCCGGTAACGGAAATGGTAACCGGCATTGACCTGGTAGAATGGCAGATAAGAATTGCTCAGGGAGAAAAATTAACCATAAAGCAACAAGATGTTAAATTAAACGGTTGGGCTATTGAATGCAGAATTAATGCCGAAGATGTACAATCCGGTTTTACGCCTTATCTGGGGACCATAGAAAAAATACAGTTTAACAAAAGCAAATATTGCCGGTTTGATTCTGGTATTACCGATGGTTCGATGGTGACAGCTAATTTCGACTCTATGCTTGCCAAACTGATTTGTTTTGGAGATACCCGCGAAAAAGCGATCATAAATAGCTTAAATGCACTTAACAGGTTGCAAATTCTAAGTATTAAAACAACTATCCCTTTTTGTAAAGCGGTATTAAATCATCCTAAATTTAAAAAAGGAGAAATATCTACATCATTTATTACAAAAGATATGAAACAATTGTACCACCAGGAACCTGATGAAGAACTGATTGCTGCATTTTGGGCTGCTCTTAATCACAATGTTCAACTCGACATTGAAGATAAAACATATGTTGATTACGAAAAAGGAAAAAATATGACGCCCTGGTTATTAAATAAACGGTTAAAATCACTGTAAATTAAACAATTAAACAATGATGGTTTCAAGATCAAAATCCAAAAAGCAAAAGTTTATTTCCTGTACCGAAAAAAACAAAAAGTATGAGTTCGTTAATCCCAAAGAACTATACATTAAGCAGGGAAAAGAAAATATACCAATCGAAATTGTTTCCGACAAACAGGGATTTGTTTATATCGTATGGAAAAAGCGCAAATATTTAGTAGATATCATTGAAAAGAATCAAAATCAGTACGAAATTTTGGTGAATGGCGTAAGCTATTCCATTTCGGTTGAGTCGCCTTTTTCGTATAAACGCCGAAAGTACCTGGCAAAAAACAAAGAAGCCTCGAAAGTAGAAAAAATTCAGGCACCCATGCCTGGTAAAATTATTGAATTTTTAGTGGAAGAAAATCAGGAAATAAAAGAAGGAGAACCACTATTAATTCTCGAAGCCATGAAAATGCAAAATGAAATTATTTCAAACATTCACGGTAAAATTAAAAATATAAATTTCAATGCTGAAGATACGGTGATGAAAGATGATGTGTTGATTGAGGTTGAAAAATAAGTGTTTGATTTTATTATCATTTAATGATTAAAAGAATGATTCCAATATCAAATCTGTTTTTTAACCAGTTATGAGTACAATATAATTTTATCCAAAAATTGCTATATTTGGTTTTGAAAAAAACTCCTTATAAATTTTACCCCATGACATCTTCTTCGTTAAAACCTGTTGACCATAAAGAAAGAATACAAATCCTCGATATTTTATTCTTCGATGCTTTGTTTGGTTTTATATTAATTTTAACTTTCGTAATATTTATAATCCAAATTTTCTTTAGCCGATTTTGGTTAAACCGATATTATTACGGGCCTTTTGAATGGCTATGGAAAAGCCTGACTTACAAAAAAATACAAAAATTTAGAATCTATTAATTAACTTTATTTTTATCCTTATGATGAATACGGCTACCATAATATCCTTTACGATTTATATTGTAGGGATGCTTGCCATAGGCTTTTATTTTTATTACCGGACTAAAAATATTTCCGACTATGTTTTAGGAGGCCGAGGGTTGAATCCAGTTGTTGCAGCATTATCTGCCGGGGCTTCTGATATGAGTGGATGGTTGTTGCTGGGGCTTCCCGGATTAATGTATACTACAGGAATTAGTGGCAGTTGGATTGCCATAGGTTTAACCATTGGTGCATTCTTAAACTGGCATTATATCGCAAGGCCATTACGTACTTTCACTGAAAAACTCGATGATTCCATTACCATACCGGGTTTTATAGCTAACCGTTTTAACAGCAGAAATTTACGCATTGTATCCTCTATTGTAATCCTTATTTTTTATACTTTGTATGCCTCATCCGGACTGGTTGGCGGAGCAAAACTCTTTGAAGCAACTTTCAATCTTGATTATCAAACCGCATTGATTGTTGGAACCATTGTCATTGTATCTTATACATTCCTTGGTGGTTATAATGCCGTTTCGTGGACTGATTTTTTCCAGGGCACCCTTATGATGCTGGCATTAATTCTTGTTCCCATTATTGCTATTAATGAAATTGGCGGCCTTACGGAAACCATACATGTTATACGTAACATTAATGCTGATTACCTGAATATCTGGACGGGTACAACATTTATGGGGATTATATCATTACTTGCCTGGGGACTGGGATATTTCGGACAACCGCATATTCTGGTTCGGTTTATGTCGATAAATAGTGTAAAAAATGTAAATACCGCCAAATACGTTGGGATGAGCTGGATGATTATTTCTATTGTAGGTTCGTTAATAGTAGGATTTGTTGGTATTGCGTACGTTGCCGCTCACGATGTTAGTTTACTGGATAGCGAAAAAATATTCATCCTGCTTTCAGAACTTCTTTTAAACCCTTGGATTGCAGGTTTTGTGCTGGCAGCAATCCTTGCTGCTATTATGAGTACGATAGACTCTCAACTACTGGTTTCATCTTCTTGTTTAACGCGAGATATTTACGAAAAAGTGATCAAACAAAATGCAAGCGATAAAGAACTTGTTTGGATTGGCAGAGCCACCGTAATTGCGATAGCTTTAATTGCATTTTACATCTCTACCGATCAGGATTCAACGGTATTATCGTTGGTAGCTTATGCCTGGGCAGGTTTTGGAGCTGCTTTCGGGCCTATAATTATCCTGTCGTTATACAATAAGAATATTTCTGCTGGTGGAGCTTTGGCCGGAATGATTACCGGAGCTTCTACTGTTTTAATTTGGAAACAATTAGAAGGTGGATTGTTTGATTTATATGAGATTTTACCAGGATTTATTTTTGCTTTAATCGCTATCACCATTTTTAGCAAACTATTCCCCGTTAAACAAGAGCAAAAAGATCAATTTTTAAACATACGGGCAGGCAAATAATATATTAAGCCCTCGGATGAAACCGAATAATGGTATCCCTTAAATATTCACGGTCGAGATGCGTGTAAATTTCGGTAGTGATAATGGATTCATGCCCCAGCATTTCCTGCACGGCACGTAAATCTGCCCCTCCATCAATCAGGTGGGTTGCAAATGAATGACGAAAAGTGTGCGGGCTGATGTTTTTCTTTATTCCGGCCTTTTTAGCCAGATTTTTTACAATGGTAAAAATCATTACTCTTGTCAGCGGTTTCCCTCGGCGATTGAGAAAAACAATGTTCTCGCCCGATTTGTCAATCGTTGAAAGCAGGTTCCTGTCTTGAAAATAAAACTGAATCTCTTTTATGGCCTTCTGGCCAATAGGCACCAATCGCTCTTTATTTCCTTTTCCGCTTACTTTTATAAAGCCATCCTTAAAAAAAAGATTGGTAATACGCAGGTTAATTAACTCCGAAACCCTTAAACCACAACTATACAACGTTTCTATAATGGCTTTATTCCGTTGCCCTTGGGGATTACTCAGATCAATAGCTCCTATAATCCGGTCAATTTCTTCAATGGATAGTACTTCGGGTAGTTTTCGCCCTATATTAGGTGTTTCTAATAGCATTGTAGGATCTTTATCAATATAATCTTCAATAATTAAATATTTATAAAAAGCTTTCAATCCGGAAATAATTCTCGCCTGCGAACGGGCATGAAGCTCCATTTCATTTATCCAACCAATAAAATCTTTTAAATGGCTTAAGGTTATTTCTTCAGGGGACACTTTTAAATTGTTGATTTCTAAAAAACGCACAAACTTTCTAATATCTCTTTCATAGGACATGATCGTATTTTGTGAGAGTCCCTTTTCCAGCTTAATAAAATTTTTAAATTGCGTTATAGCTGATTCCCAGTCCATTTATTCCTTATTATCCATTGATTATCAATAATTAAATATAAATAATATTGAATGATTATGTTAAATTTTATCGGTAATTCTATTAACATTGTATTGATTCAACATTTTAATTTAAATATCTTTCAAAGTTAATGTTATTCATTAAATTTGCATAGGAAGTTTACAAAGCACTATGAAAATTCAAATTATTAACGGCCCAAATTTAAATTTACTGGGAAAACGAGAAAAAGAAATATACGGTGAAGTATCTTTTGAAAAGTACTTAGAATTACTCAAAGATCATTTCAAAGATATTGCGATTGAATATTTTCAATCCAATATTGAAGGTGAAATTATTGATAAAATCCACGAAACAGGATTTAATTTTGATGGCATTATTTTAAATGCAGGTGGTTATACTCATACTTCAGTTGCTATTGCCGATGCAATAGCTGCTGTAAATACACCGGTTATAGAAGTACATATTTCTAATATTTTTGCTCGTGAAGAATACCGAAAAAATACCCTTATTGCAGAAAAGTGTTTAGGAACAATTTCCGGTTTTGGACTCGATAGTTATCGTTTGGCTATTGAAAGTTTGCGTGTTTTTAATGAGTAGTATACCAGGAAATAGGAAACAATCTTCAATTTCCATTTTAAAAAATTTACTATAAAAGCAATTTACAAATAACCCCAGATTATGATAAAGAAAACCAAAATTGTAGCTACCATTTCGGATAAAACATGTACACCCGATTTTATTCAAAAGCTCTTCGGGAATGGAATGGATGTTGTTCGGATGAACACTGCTCATCAAAGGCCTGAAGATGCTTTAAAAATTATTCAAGATGTACGGTCTGTATCTGAAAAGATAGCATTACTTATGGATACCAAAGGCCCTGAAGTTAGAACGGCCAAAACAGACCGGATTATTAAGATTCAAGCCGGACAGGAAATAATGATTAAGGGTGATCCGGATAAAGAATCTACCGATGAATGTATTTATGTATCGTATGCTGGTTTTGTTAACGAAGTGCCTGATAATACTAAAATATTGATTGATGATGGATATATTGAACTGGAAGTAATTAAAAAACAGGGGGATTCGTTGTTATGCAAAGCGCTTAATGATGGCGAAGTGAAAGGGCGCAAAGGTGTGAATGTACCAAATGTTCATTTTAACCTGCCATGCTTAAGCAAACGAGATAAGGAATTTATCCGGTTAGCCATTGAGCAGGATATTGAATTTATCGCACACTCGTTTGTTCGTAGTAAAGATGATGTTTTAGAAATCCAGAAAATATTAGACGAACATGACAGCCAGATTAAGATTATAGCCAAAATTGAAAATCAACAAGGCGTTGATAATATCGAGGAAATTTTAGATTACGCTTATGGCGTTATGGTTGCCCGCGGTGATTTGGCTGTAGAAATACCTTACGAGAAAATCCCTGGCATCCAACGCGAATTAATCAATAAATGTATCGAGCGACGTAAGCCGGTAATTATCGCTACCCAAATGTTACATTCGATGATTCAGAGCCCTCGGCCTACCCGTGCTGAGGTAAATGATGTAGCCAGTGCAGTATATAATAATGCCGATGCCATAATGCTTAGCGGTGAAACAGCCAGTGGTAATTATCCTGTTGAATCTGTTTGTACAATGGCACGTATAGCCACTGAAGTTGAAAAATCAAAAGATTTAATCAATGATATTCCGATTGTAGTAATCAATAATCAGGTGGCAGCATTCCTGATAAAAACGGCAGTACAGGCATCCGTTAGCCTGGATGCAAAAGCTATTATTGCAGACTCCATGTCGGGCCGCACTTTACGAAGCCTGGCGGCTTACCGTGGGGCAAAACCTATTTTTGCCCAATGCTATTCAAAACGTACTATGCGCGAAATGGCATTAAACTATGGAGTAATTGCCAGTTATATGAGTCCGAAAGATACTTCTCATGAATTTTTGCTTGAAGCGATAAACAACCTATTAAACGAACAAACCTTAAATAAAAATGATCTAATTGTAGTTGTGGCCGGTAATTTTGGCCGTAGCATTGGAGTTTCATATACCGAGATTGGAACCATTGATAATCTTATGGGTACTTTAACATCATAAAAAATAAAACAAACAAAAAGCCGGGACATTTATCAATATCCCAGCTTTTTTGATTTAATATCCTGGTGTTATCTTAATTTAACATTACCATACTTTGTTTGGATATGAACTTTTGATTTAGTGTTATCATTACCTCCTACCGTTCCCTCAACAGATAATGAGTTACTTTCTTTTATTCGGCTCACGTTTCCTGTTTCCGGATAATCAATATCGGCATATTTTGCATATCCTTTTATTTGATATGAGGCATTTGCATCAATAGCTATTTTTATCCCTCCGTATTCATTTTCAATATTAATTTTTTCAAACTCTTTAGGTACATTATCTACCGATACTCCTCCATACTTATTATCCAACTCCAAAAGTTTGGAAATTTTTCTAAACTCAAGTTCGGTATATGCCGTTGTACCTACAAAATTATTTAAAACCCCTATTTTATAATCATCGTATTTAGATTCACAAACTATCGAGCTACCGTGGTCAACATTTAATTTTGAATATTTCGTTACCGCGATTAAAGCTTTACTCTTTTCAATTTCTAATTTTGAGTATTTTAAAGTAAGATTAAGCCACTCACATTCATCAATATTACCATTCGAATAGCCAAGAGATACTTCACTAAAAGGTTTTTTATTGCCTCTGATAATTTTATTGATCTTAAGATTTCCGTATTTCACATCAACGATTGCATGTCCATATATCTCATTAATAAATACATTTCCATACTTATTTT
>JASGMZ010000020.1 GCA_030156305.1 Bacteroidales bacterium
GGTATTCATTTTTTGAAAATTTTTGGTTGAACTTTCAAATTTAATGATATACCAGTTTATTTTTTATATTTACCTACTCATTTTCCGGATGAACCAAAAAAATTTACATAATAGAAAAATTTAAAAATGGGCTGCCAGAGATAGCCCGTTTCTTTTTGAATGATTACATTTGTACTTTTGTTTTATACCATTAAAATTATTACTATCGGGTGGAAACCAAAAGGAACAATTTTATTCAAAACTTATTTTCCTATCAAAGGCGATTCACGAAGAAAGTGGCTGTGGGCAATATTAAAATAGGAGGGAATAATCCTGTTTGTATTCAGTCAATGACAAGTACGAACACGCTAAAAACCGATGAAACAGTAGCGCAGTCGCTTCGGATAATTAGGGCAGGTGGAGAATTAGTAAGAATTACAGCACAAGGTGTTCGTGAAGCTGAAAATCTTGAATTTATAAAAAAAGGAATACGGGATGCTGGTTTTTCTACTCCGCTCGCAGCCGATATTCATTTTAATCCGAAAGCTGCTTTAACGGCGGCTAAATTGGTTGAAAAGGTACGTATTAATCCAGGCAATTTTGTAGATAAGCGGGCTAATTTTTCGAAGGTTGATTTTACCGAGGCAGAATATAAGGCAGAGATAAAAAAAATTGAGGATAAGCTTGTTCCTTTACTAAAGATTTGTAAACAGCACAAAACAGCCTTAAGAATAGGTGTTAATCATGGTTCGCTGTCGGGCCGGATAATGAGTCGCTATGGCGATACACCGGAAGGAATGGTTGAATCGGCCATGGAGTTTCTGCGGATTTGTGTGCACCATGATTTCCAAAACATTATTCTCTCCCTTAAATCGAGTAATACACGAGTTATGGTTCAAGCAAACCGGTTAATGATTGTCCGTATGGAAAAAGAAAATATGAATTTTCCTTTGCATCTCGGGGTAACCGAAGCGGGAGAAGGAGAAGACGGGCGTATAAAATCTGCAGTAGGTATTGGAGCATTGCTTGCCGACGGAATTGGCGATACCATTCGGGTTTCATTAACAGAACCTCCTGAAAATGAAATTCCGGTAGCCAAAAAACTGGCTGGTTACTTTACAGAAAGGGAAAATCATCCTCCAATTGAACCGGTTTTTCCTATCCCCATAGATTTTTTTGATTATCAAAAATATGACACCCAGTCGGTAGTTGATATTGGAGGAAATAATCCTACAGTAGTTATTTCTGGTGCCGAAAGTAAAAACGACATTAAGCCTGAATATATTTATTTAGGACATAAGTTAGTAGGTAAAACCCTTAACACTCAGCATAATTATATTATTGATGAACATGCATGGGAGCGGCAGGAGTTTGATACCAGCCATGTTTTTCCATTATATTCTTCGGTTAACAATTATCTTTTATCCGAAAGAAAATCAGAAATGCTGAATTTTATCAATGTTTCCAATAAAGACATCAATCCCGGTTATTTGAATAAAATCAGCAACCGAAAAGATGTTGTAATGATATTAGAGGCCAGTCACCCCAATGGTTTTGCTGACCAGCGGGCTGCATTTTTTAAGTTGATGAATGCCGGTTGTCGGGTGCCGGTCATTATCAAACGAACCTACACAGAAAATACACTTGAGGATTTGCAGCTAAAATCTGCCAGTGATTTTGGGGGTTTATTTCTGGATGGCATGGGTGATGGTATTTGGATTGAAAATAAGGGAGAAATTCCTCATCAGGATATAATCAATACTGCCTTTGGAATATTACAAGCTTCCAGGGTCCGTTTTTCTAAAACGGAATATATTTCATGTCCGGGTTGTGGGCGTACATTGTTCGATTTGCAAAAAACCACCCAAGAAATCCGCAAACGTACATCGCATTTAAAGAATCTTAAAATTGGCATTATGGGATGTATTGTCAACGGACCGGGAGAAATGGCTGACGCCGATTATGGATATGTTGGAGCAGGCCCCGGAAAAATCACACTATATAAAAGTAAAAAGGTTATTAAAAAAAATATCCCTGAAGAGCATGCCGTGGATGAATTAATCCGGTTAATTAAAGACTGTGGGGATTGGGTGGAATCGTTGTAATTTTTTACACTTCTAAATTTTTTTACAGTCTTATTTAACGTTTCCAAGTCCTTCGGACGTTGGAAAGTTAAAGAAACCTTTATATTTTATCCTTTCCCTGTCCTTCGGACGCCTGTCTACGGGCAAGTTAGTTTGGAAAGTTAAGGAGGTGCAAGACCTGGAATCGTCCGCAGGACATTCCAGCGTCAAGGGCTGGTTTCTATTAAATAAACTTCAAATTATTTAACGTTTCCAAGTCCTTCGGACGTTGGAAAGTTAAAGAAACCTTTATATTTTATCCTTTTCATGTCCTTCGGACGCCTGTCTACGGGCAAGTAAATTTGAAAGTTAAAGGAGTTGCAAGACCTGAAATCGTCCACAGGACAATCCAGCGTCGAGGGAATTAAATAAACTTCAAATATTTAACGTTTCCAAGTCCTTCGGACGTTGGAAAGTTAAGGAGGTGCAAAACATGGAATCATCCACAGGACAATCCAACGTCAAATATTGTTTTAAAAGTTCCAAGATATCGTTCAACGTCAAATTTAATCAACTCAGAACTCAGAACTAAAAAACTCTATTATTTTATACTTGCCCCGTTGCTTGTTTTTACTTCGGGAACGGCAAAAACCAGTTTTCCGCTGGCGTCTTCGGCCATTAAAATCATTCCCTGTGATACTATTCCCCTAATTTTTCGTGGTTCCAGATTTACCAAAATACTCACCTGTTTACCAATAATATCTTCGGGTTTATGATCTACAGCAATACCTGAAACGACGGTTCTTTGATCTATTCCGGTATCAATTTTAAGTTTAATTAGTTTATCGGTTTTGGGTACCCGCTCAGCTTCTAAAATCGTGCCTACCCGGATATCCATTTTTACAAAATCATCGAACGTAATATTTTCTTTGGCTGGTTCTGCCTGTTGTTGCTCTGCTTGGTTTGCTTTTTTAGAGTCCATTAGTTTTTGTATTTGTTTTTCTATGGCTTCGTCTTCAATTTTATCAAATAAAAGGTTAGCTTTATTAATTGTATGGCCGGCTTCAATAATACTGTCGCTACCGGCTAAATCCCAGTTTAGCTTTTCAATATTAAGGAATTTACGCAATTTATCAGCTGTAAAGGGTAAAAACGGCTCAATAATAATGGATAGTGCAGCCGAAATCTGAATAGAGATATTCATGATGGTTTTTACGCGTTCTTCGTCGGTTTTAATCACTTTCCATGGTTCGGTATCAGCAAGATACTTGTTGCCTAACCGGGCTAAATCCATGGCAATTTTAACCGCTTCGCGGAAGCGGAAACTTTCAATACTCTTTTCCAAATTTTTTTTGATAACCGTCATTTCGGCTAATGTTTTTTTATCAAAATCGGTTAAAGTGCCACGCTCAGGCACCTCTCCCCCATAGTGCTTATGGGTAAGCACGATGGTTCTGTTGATAAAATTACCTAAGATGGCTACCAGCTCATTGTTATTTCTGTTCTGAAAATCTTTCCAGGTAAAATCGTTATCTTTTTGTTCCGGTAAATTGGCGCAAATGGTATATCTTAAAACGTCTTGTTTGCCCGGAAAATCATGTAAGTACTCATGAATCCAAACGGCCCAGTTTCGTGAAGTGGAAAGTTTGTCCCCTTCTAAATTTAAGAATTCGTTTGCGGGCACATTATCAGGCAAAATATAATTGCCATGTGCTTTAAGCATAGCCGGGAAAATTAAGCAATGAAAGACAATATTATCTTTTCCGATAAAATGAATTAACTGGGAATCTTCACTTTGCCAGTAATCTTTCCAATTTTTGTTGTTTTCTTTTGCCCATGCTTTGGTAGCTGAAATGTAACCAATAGGTGCATCGAACCACACATAAAGCACTTTCCCTTCATATCCTTCTACGGGTACAGGAACACCCCAATCTAAATCCCGAGTAACAGCACGTGGCTGTAGCCCTCCATTTAACCAGGATTTACACTGGCCATAAACATTTGATTTCCAGTTTGATTTATGGCTGTCAATCCATTCTTCTAACCATTCTTGTTGATATTTGTCTAATGGTAAATACCAGTGTTTTGTTTTTTTCAATATGGGCGAATTGCCGCTTAAACGCGATGTTGGGTTTTTTAATTCTTTGGGGCTTAAACTTGTACCACATTTTTCACATTGATCGCCATAAGCTTCTTCATATCCGCATTTAGGGCAGGTTCCAGTGATATATCGGTCGGCTAAAAATTGTTTTTCTTTTTCGTCGTAATATTGTTCTTCTTCTTTTTCAATAAACTCGCCTTTTTCGTACATGGTTTTGAAAAAGTCCGAAGCTGTTTCATGATGCAATTTGGAGGATGTACGATGATAAATGTCGAAATCAATACCAAATTCGGAAAAAGCTGTTTTTATCATTTTATGATACTTGTCGACAATAACTTGAGGAGAGACACCTTCTTTTCGTGCACGTAAAGTAATGGGAACACCATGTTCGTCGGAGCCACAAATAAAAGCCACGTCTTTGTCTTTTAGTTTAAGGTATCGAACATAAATATCGGCAGGAAGGTATGCTCCGGCAATATGTCCTAAATGTAATGGGCCGTTTGCATACGGGAGAGCTGAGGTAATTAAATAACGTTTCGGTTTTTTCATATCCATTTAAAAAGTTTCTGGCAATTTTAAAAATACCGAACAAATATACGAAGGAATATTTTTTTTCTTCCAATAAATAATATTTAGTTTTACATAACTTAAAAACAGATAGTGATGATTACTCCTCCCAAATTAAAACCAGGTGATGCCATTGGAGTTGTTGCTCCGGCACGTAAAATAGAAAAGAGAGAAATTGAAGCAGCCATAAGAATTTTTGAACAGTGGGGGTTGTATATTGTTTTTGGGAAAAATCTTTTTAACGAGGAGCAACAATTTGCAGGTTCTGATAAAGAACGAGCGGACGATTTACAATTAATGCTTGACGATCCTAATATTAAAGCGATTATTTGTGCTCGTGGAGGATACGGAACCATTAAAATATTGCCATCCCTTGATTTTTCACGATTCATGAATAACCCTAAATGGATTGTTGGGTATAGTGACATTACTGCCTTACATGCGCATATAAATAATTTAGGAGTAAAAAGTATACATGGCATTATGCCGGTAAACTTTCCTGCCGATGGATTAGAAAATGAAGCAATACGATCATTAAAAAATATACTGTTTGGAAATAGAAAAGATTATCATTTTGATACACACCCTTTTAATAAGAAAGGAAAAGCCTGTGGGAAAATTATTGGCGGGAATTTGTCGGTGATCTATAGTATTGCCGGAACAAAATATGATTTAGAAACTGATCATAAAATTCTTTTTTTAGAAGATTTAGATGAATATTTATATCACGTTGACCGGATGATGATGAATTTAAAATTAAGCGGGAAATTGGAGAAACTCAATGGCCTTATTGTTGGTGGAATGACTGATATGAACGATAATTCAATTCCTTTTGGTAAAACTGCTTATGAAATTATTCGTGATACTGTTGCTGATTATGATTTCCCTGTTTGTTATCAATTTCCTGCAGGCCACATAAACAAAAATTTAGCTTTAGTTCTTGGTGCAAAAATAGCGGTTGATGTTGGTGATCAAGAAGTAAATGTAACATATATGGATTAATATTCTACCTCATTGAAATCTTTTGGGATTTCAAAGGTTGTATCGTTAACTTTTTGAGGGTTAATCTCAATAACGGATATTTGTTTTTTTATTTTCCTTAATAAAGTCCTTTCAACAGTAAGCATAGGGAAAAAACCTTGTGAATCGGGTATTTTTTCAAAATAGGGAAAGGTATGCTCACTGTAGTTTAGTAGTTTTATAAAATCATTAAAAAAATAAAAATTACTTTCCGAAACCCAATATGTAACTTCTGTATTTTGTTCAACGTTTCTTACTCTCCACTGGTAACATTCTTTTCCATTTATCATGCGGGTATTCTCTGTTTTAATCACCTCAAAATTTTCGTTGGCAGTATTAGGATTTCGGGATAAATTTAAAAAGGTATACATTTTTTTAGTTGGGCTTAAGACAATAATTTGTTTATCTTCTAAATTAAGCAGTAGGGATTGAATAATCTTGTGATTTTGATTATATTTATCTACCCTTATTTGCTTGTTTTTTATGGTATAGGTATAAAAAGTTGTGGTATAATAAGTCTCCTCTACCAGTTTAATTTTTCCTTCAAAATTGTCGGAATTATTTACCGGAGCCGTAATAAATAAAATTAAGCCGAAAATAAAATTTATCATTCGTTTAAAATAATTTATCTTTAAGGATAAAAAATGATTAACTAACTTTTTGTAGTATAATCGATCATATATTTTAAAGGTGCAAAAATAAATAAAATTATGGCAGAACATAATGAATTAGGGAAAAAAGGAGAAGAGATTGCATTAACATACTTAAAATCAAAACAGTATGTTATTAAAGAAACCAACTGGCGGTTTAGAAAAAACGAGGTGGATATTATTACCGAAAAAGATAACCTTTTGGTGGTTGTGGAAGTTAAAACGCGCACCAGCGAATATTTTGAGAACCCGAAAGAAGCGGTTACCAAGAAAAAACAAAAATTTATTATTCAGGCAGCCGATGCTTATATTCAGGAAAAAAATATTGAACTGGAAGTAAGATTTGATATTGTGGGTGTAACTATAATTAACGGTAAAACCAAAATAGAACATATTCAGGACGCTTTTCAACCCAGCTTACTATTATGAATATTGAAGATTTTAGAAATTATTGTTTAAATAAAAAAGGAGTAACCGAAGAACTTCCGTTTGACGAAACAACGCTTGTATATAAAGTGTTGGGCAAAATGTTTGCTTTAACCGATACAGAAGACGAATTTAGTATTAACTTAAAATGTAATCCTGAAAAAGCAATAGAATTAAGGGAGCAATTCCCCGGGAGTGTTTTACCAGGCCATCACATGAATAAAAAGCATTGGAATACAATTTTAATGCACGGAAAAATTCCTGAAAATTTAATTTGCCAATGGATTGATGAGTCATACCGACTTGTTGTTAATAAGCTTACAAAAGCTCAAAAACGGACGTTAGAAAATTTATAAAAAGATATTTTTAAATAAACGAAAGACGATAAAATATGAAAAAATTAGTAAGATATTTCTTCCAGGGGCTTTTATATATTGCTCCGCTCGGTTTAACGATATTTATATTGTATAAATCGTTTGTAATCCTCGATGGTGTTTTTAGCCCTTTTTTAGAGAAGTATTTAAACCTCACCATTCCGGGTATAAGTTTAATAATGGTTTTTTTGTTTGTTGCTTTGTTAGGAATAGCCGGGCAAAGTATTTTAGCACGGCCCTTTAAAAAAATAATTAACCGCATTATTGAAAAGGCTCCGCTTGTTAAAGTTATTTATTCTTCGTTAAAAGATTTGTTATCCGCATTTGTGGGCAAAGAAAAGAAATTTAACCAGCCGGTATTGGTAAAAGTTAATTTGATTTCAGATTTAGAAAAATTGGGTTTTTTAACACAGCAAGATTTATCAAACCTTGGAATTGAAGGGGAAAAAGTTTCGGTATATTTTCCGCATTCCTATAATTTTTCGGGGGAACTATTTATTGTTCCTGTCGAACATGTTCAAAAAATTGATGTTCCGCCATCTGATGTGATGAAGTTTATCGTTTCGGGCGGTGTGGCAAATTATTCCAGGGAAAAGTTATCTGAACAGGAAGAAAACTAAAATTAAACGAAATCAAAAAAATGATATCTAAAACGTATCTAATACAAAGACAAAACTTTTAAAATTAAAACCTATGAAAAAATTATTTCTTTCATTAATGATTTTGTGTTTGGGATTAACTATACAAGCACAAGAATCGGACTATAATTTTATTACTGTTGTTGATTTGGAAACGACGAGTGTAAAAAGCCAGGGACGAACAGGCACCTGTTGGTGCTTTGCAACCATATCATTTTTGGAAAGTGAATTACTTAGAATGGGCAAACCAGCTTATGATTTATCCGAAATGTATATTGTAAAAAAAGCGTATGAAGAAAAG
This sequence comes from Bacteroidales bacterium, assembly GCA_030156305.1. Taxonomy (GTDB): domain Bacteria; phylum Bacteroidota; class Bacteroidia; order Bacteroidales; family UBA12077; genus UBA12077. Next base: position 8,120 of record JASGMZ010000020.1, read on the forward strand.
GCCAGGTTGTATATTGGCAATCACGGATTGTCTAATTTTAGCCAGGGTGGACAGGCTCATGATGTGTTTAACGAAATGATTAACCACGGTATAGTACCCGAAAGCGTTTTTCCCGGAATTCAATATAGATCAGAGGGACACAACCATGCTGAACTGAGTACAGTGCTTAAACATTATTTAGATGGTGTTTTAGAAGCCAGAAGGCCAACTACTGTCTGGCAGGAAGCTTTTAAAGCTATTCTAAATGTTTACCTTGGTGAAGACCCTGAAACCTTTACGTATGAAGCGATAAAATATACTCCTCACGCTTTTTACAAATCACTAAAGATTAATCCTGATGATTATGTTGAAATTATGTCGTATACCAATGTGCCTTATTATGAAAAAGCTCCGTTACTTGTACCCGATAACTGGTCACACGATGATTATTATAATGTCCCCTTAGATGATTTTATAGAGATTATGAACTATTCGCTTAAGCAAGGATATACTTTTGTTTGGGACGGGGATATGAGTGATAGAGGGTTTACCCGAAAAGAAGGTATTGCTGTGGTTGATGATGAAGAAGATGAAGAAAAAACTTTTTTGAAACATCCTGTGGATGAAAAATCAATTGATCCGGATTTCAGACAAGTAGAATTTGAAACATTTAATGTTACCGATGACCATCTAATGCATATTACCGGATTATCCAACGATCAAAACGGAACCGTTTATTATAAAACGAAAAATTCGTGGGGAACCGATTACAAATATGACGGGTACTGGTATATGTCTGAGCAATTTATGCGTTTACATACGGTTGCTATTATGGTGCATAAGGATGCAATTCCAAAAAGTATCAGAAAAAAACTGGATTTATAAAAATCAGTAAGAAATCAACAAAAAAGTCATCCTGAGCATTATCATCCTGAGCTTGTCGAAGGATGACTTTTTATTCTGCAACCAGTAAATTACACCCTCGGACATCGCTGTAATCAAATCTTCCCAATACCTCAAAACTTCCGTCTTTATTTATTTTTCCTAAATCCTGTGTTTCAATAAAAGAACAGGAATACATATTAGCAAGGTCTATAATATTAATTCCTCCCGAACGGCCTTGTGGAAAGAGTGAAAATGGGTCATACGTATCCCGAATTAAAATTTTCATCCAGGGAGGCGTAAAAAATTGTCCATCACCTTTTGAGTATGCCTGAGATAATAATTCGGTCATGCTATATTCGGAGTGAATTTTTTGTACACCCAGTTTTTCTGCAAGGAAGCGATGGAGTTCTTTTTTGGTGATCTCTTTACGGGTTCCTTTCATTCCACCCGTTTCCATGATTATGGTATGAGAAAGTTGCATAGGGAAATTTTCTGCTAAATCCATTAATGCATAAGAAACACCAAACAAAATTGTTTTTTGTCCGTCAGCATCCAGTGCTTTTAATTGTAAAGCTAATGCTTCAACGTTGTCCAAATAAAAACCACTTTTCGGGTGGGCGGATTCTTGAATCAGCTTATCTACCATATAAACCAGCGATGAACTTTCATTTTCGAGATAAGTGGGCAGTAAAGCTAAAACACAATAGTTTTTTATATCGCCATAAAAACGGCTAAAAGTATTTATAAAACTGCTCTCGTACAGCTTGATGTCTTTTAGGTAATGTTTACTCCGGATTGTACCGGTTGTGCCACTGCTATAAAAAATTTTATCCTCGCTTTTATTGCCGGAAATAACTTTATGGGTCTTGAAAAAATTAATGGGTAAAAAAGGAATGTTTTGATATGTCTCAATCGAAGAGTTGCTTATTCCCAAGTGAAAAAGATAATCCTTATATACCGGGTTGTTTTCTACCTGGTAATTGAAAATTTTTAGGGCAAACTCATTGAATTGATTTTCATTTTCAATTGTAAATATTTCTTCCGGGTTAAAAGGGTACATTTTTAATATTTAATCAACAATAAAACAACACAAATTTAATTAATTATTCATCAGGATAAAAGCGCCCCAATAACCGAGACTTGCTGGTGTGATTGGGAAAATATACCCTAAACCGGGAAGGGAAGCCAAATGAATGCTTTAAATGTTGGACAATACAGTAAATCATAAATCAAAATTCGTTAATCGGTGTTCTTAAATCAACTTATGAATTACGATTAAAGATTAACGAATAATGATTTCAGATGTTAAATGCTTAACCTATTGATATTGGCAGGCAGGATGAACCCTCTCTCACTTTAAAATCGGTGTTTTGCATTGCAAATCTGTGTCATTAGCATTCCATTCACGCGACTCCCCGGAATGACACTGCAATTGTTTGGTTTATAGATGATATTTAATTCTGTTCCCACTCAAAACCATCCTTCGTGTCTTTGATGGTAATCCCTTTTTTTGTTAATTCATCACGGATTTTATCGGCCGTGGAAAAATCTTTATTTTTTTTGGCTTCGAGCCTTAGGGTTAAAATCATGTCAATAAGATCAGATGTGAACTCTGAGTTGTCTGACTGTTCTTCTTGTAAGCCTAAAATATCATAAACAAATGTTTGATAAAGATTTTTTAATTGTTCCAGGTCCTTTGCATTAATTTTTTCTTTTCCCTCTTTAATTAAATAAATGAACCGAACCGCTTCAAAAAGATGTGCAATAAGAATCGGGCTGTTTAAATCATCGTTTATGGACTGGTAGCAGTTTGCTTTTAATTCATCAATGTTTACTGTTGATTCTTTTTCTGCAATCAGTTGTTGTAAAATTTTCCCTGCTTTTAACAAACGCTCCAGCCCTTTTTCAGCTGCCTGCAATGCTTCGTTCGAGAAATCAACGGTACTGCGGTAGTGTGCCTGCAGAATAAAAAACCGAACCGTCATAGGGCTGTAGGGCTTTTCCAGTAGTTTGTGATTTCCAGAAAATAGTTCTTCAAGGGTAATAAAATTACCTAGTGATTTTCCCATCTTTTGTCCGTTGATGGTAATCATGTTGTTGTGCATCCAGTATTTTACCGATTCTTTTCCATTAGCAGCCGTTGATTGGGCAATCTCACATTCGTGATGAGGGAAGAGTAAATCCATTCCACCGCCATGAATATCAAACTGCTCACCCAAATATTTGGTACTCATGGTTGAACATTCTAAATGCCAACCCGGAAAACCTTCGCTCCATTTTGAGGGCCAACGCATAATATGCTCCGGTGCAGCCTTTTTCCAAAGCGCAAAATCAAATGGATTCTTTTTTTCATCCTGGCCCTCCAATTGGCGGGTGTTAGATTGTAAATCTTCAAGTTTACGGCCGGAAAGTTTTCCGTAATCATGCTTTTCATTATATTTTTCAACATCAAAATAAATAGAACCATTTACTTCATAAGCAAAGCCATGTTCAATAATTTTTTCTGCCATCAACTGCTGTTCAATGATATGTCCTGAGGCTTTAGGCTCAATATTGGGCCGCAATACATTTAATGCTTCCATATTTTCATGGTAGCGATGGGTGAAATATTCAACCACCTCCATGGGCTCTAATTGCTCCAAACGAGCTTTTTTAGCAATTTTATCTTCACCGTCATCGGCATCGTTTTCTAAGTGCCCCACATCGGTTATGTTGCGTACATAACGGACTTTATAATCGAGGTGTTTCAGGTAGCGATAAAGTAAATCAAAAGTAATCGCCGGCCGGGCATGGCCTAAATGTGCATCACCATAAACGGTGGGGCCGCAAACATACAATCCAACGTATGGAGATTTTATGGGTTCAAACTTCTCTTTTTTCCTGGTTAACGAATTATAAATAATCAAATTTTTATCCATCCATCAAAAATTTTATTTTTTTCAACATACAAAAATAATATTATTATTGAGTTGGTTTAAAATTTTGGGTCCCCTTAAAGGGGATTGTTTTTTTCGAGGGTTTCTTTGGTTACATTATAGCCTGTTTCGAAAATTTTATGTCCTTTATCGAGGCTAAACAATCCGTATTTTCTTAACTCTTCAGTTTCAATAAATAAATCACACATCTCTTTTTTCTCTTGTAAATGAGAACCCACTGTTAAATGAAATGTGCGTTCAGCTATTTTTATCATGCTGTCCAAATCTTCTTGTTTTCCAATAGGATTTACATGCGATCCAATCAATTTTTTGCATTGATCTTTAATCGGTTTTATCGGCAAATTATCAAAAACACCTCCGTCAACAAACGTTTTGCCATCAATTATCTGGGGTTTAAAAAGCACCGGTATGCTTGCCGAAGCAATAACTTTATCAATGATGCTCCCATGATGAAAATATACAATTTGACCATCATTCAAGTTTGCAGCTGCTACATATAACGGTATTTTTAGCTCTTCAAAGGTTTTGGCCCGAATCGTTTTTTTTAATATTTTCGATACTTTTTCCATGGAAAGAAATCCCTTATTAGGAATAGAAACCTGGGTAAAGCTAAAAATACTGTTATCGTAAAAAATTTCGAAACTTTCTTCAGGACTGTATCCATCGGCATAAAAAATACCGGCAAGTGCCCCTGCACTGGTTCCTGAAATAATTTCTGGATAGATATCATGCTCATTTAAAGCTTTTAATACGCCCAAATGTGCAAAGCCACGAACACCACCGCCACTTAATGCAATTCCAACAGCGTACTTTTTATCGTCTGATTTTTTAAACTTATTTGAAATTAGGCTCATTGTTTTTGTTTATTAAATTAACGAATTTTACAATATACTTAATATTTCAAAGATTAAAAATAGATATTTTTATTGGATTCAAAAATATTCAGTAAACTTCATTAATTTTGGCCTGTAAATTGATTTTTAAAATCTACAATTATGAGTTCAAGCCGGAAGCAAAAAATAGAGCGGTTATTGCAAAAAGATTTAGGTGATATTTTTCAAAAAGGAACCACCTCTTTGTTTAAGGGCAAAATGGTTACGGTAACTACCGTTCGCGTTTCAACTGATTTGTCAATTGCCAAAGTGTATTTAAGCTTGTTTCCGGTTGATAATAAAAATGAGTTTATTCATTATATTAATGATATAGAAAATCAAATACGGTTTGAATTAGGCAAAAGAGTACGGCATCAGTTACGAAAAGTGCCTGAGTTAAAGTTTTTTGTTGACGACTCGTTGGATTATATCGAGAATATTGATAATCTTTTAAAATAATCAGGTAATATTAATAATCCTTGGCGTCTTAGCGCCTTAGCGGTGAAAAAAACGAAAAAATGAAATACGACCCCATAAAAAAGAATCTTGGTGCGGTATTTAATAAACGTCCCTTTTTGCGTAAGTTATTTTATCGGTTACTCGATTTGCTGTTGTTGCGCACCTGGCACATAAAAAAAGCCATCCGAAAATGGAAAAAAAATTACAAAGGCAAAGCCACCGTTTTAGATGCAGGGTCAGGATTTGGGCAATATAGTTACTATCTTTCTAAGCAATCAAAATTCTGGAAAATTTTGGGCGTTGATGTTAAGCAGGAGCAGATTGATGATTGTAATCGATTTTTTAAACAAATCAATAAATCCGAAAGAGTTCAGTTTGAATATGCCGATTTAACCCAATTTAAAAAAGAATCGGCTTTTGATTTAATTCTCAGTGTTGATGTGATGGAACATATTGAAGATGATGTTACTGTATTTCGTAATTTTTATGCTTCGCTAAAAACTGGCGGAATGCTTTTAATATCAACACCATCCGACCAGGGTGGCTCGGATGTTCATGGCGACGAAGGCCATTCTTTTATCGATGAGCATGTTCGCGACGGATATAATATTAACGAAATGGAAGAGAAGTTGAAAAAAGCGGGTTTTTCAAAAGTGGAAAGTAATTATTCTTACGGAACACCGGGCAAAATATCCTGGAAACTGTCGATGAAGTACCCGATTTTAATGTTAAATGCAAGTAAATTATTTTTTATCATCTTGCCTTTTTATTATATATTAGCCTATCCGATATCATTTTTTTTAAATTATTTTGATATAAACCAAAAACATCAGACCGGAACCGGGTTAATTGTAAAAGCGTATAAACCATAAAATCTAAAAATAAAATATTTTGAATTTTCCCTTATTTATATCGAAACGTTATTTAATTGCCAAAAAATCACGAAATGCTATTAATATTATTTCAATGATTTCGATTATTGGCGTAACCATTGGTGTGGCTTCCTTAATTGTTGTTTTGTCTGTTTTTAATGGTTTCGACGAGGTAATCAAATCGATGTATAATGCCTTTGATCCGGATTTGAAAATAACACCCGCTACCGGGAAGGTTTTTATATTAAACGACAGTTTAAAAGCGAAAATTATCAATCATCCAAATGTTTTTGATGTAGCAGAGACTTTCGAAGAAAATGCATTGTTAAAGTATAGCGATCAACAATATATCGCTACCATTAAAGGCGTTAGTGATAATTTTGAAAATATTTCCGGAGTGGATACCATGATGGTCGCCGGAGACTTTATCCTGAAAAACAATAATCAAAATTACGCCATAGTTGGTCAAGGTGTAGCCTATTATTTATCGCTCGGATTGAATTATATTGACCCTATAATAATCTATGTCCCAAGGCGCGATGCTAATATTTCGACCAATCCTGCCAGCGCTTTTAACAGAAACTATATTTTCCCTTCAGGTGTTTTTGGCATTCAACAGGAATTTGATACAAAATATATTATTGTCCCGCTTAATTATGCAAGAGCATTGTTTGATTACACCCACGAGGTTGGTGCCCTTGAAGTTAAGTTAAAAGATTTTAATCAATTAAATAATACCCAAAATGAACTTAAACAAATTTTAGGTGATGATTTTGTTATAAAAAACAGGCACGAACAGCACGAATCGTTCTACAAAATAATGAAATCTGAAAAAATTTATATTTTTATTATACTCACCTTTATACTTATTATAGCCTCCTTTAATATTATAGGCTCATTAACCATGTTAATTATTGATAAAAAAGAGGACATTGCTACATTTCGAAGCCTGGGAGCTAATTTAAAAACCATACGACAGATATTTTTAACCGAAGGGTGGCTTATTACTGTTGCAGGAGCAATTTTTGGATTAATTCTGGGTGGATTTATTTGTTGGTTACAAATTAAATTTGAGCTGGTAAAGCTTCAGGGCTCAGCTTCATTTATTATTGATGCCTATCCTGTAGCAATAAGCTGGCCCGATTTTGTCGCTGTATTTGTTACAATTTGTTTAATTGGTTTTTTAGCTGCCTGGTATCCAGTTAGATATATTACCAGAAGATATGTTATTCAAGAGTTAGAGCGTGTTTAGTTATTGATTATTCGCCATTTATTTAAAAAAGTTATGAACAAAAAAATGAAAGTAAATTTCTTTTTATTTTTTAAATGTTAATAAAATTTGACCAATAAGAACCGGATTATTAATAATTTTGAAACAAAAGGTTCAGTCAAAACGTAAAATTTTATTAACATTGTAATTATTTTATTAACAATTGGCCAAAATTTATAGCTCATGTTCAGAAATATGAGAATTTTTATTTTTTTATCCCTGACTGTTTTACTAGCCCTGGCAAGTTCAAAAACAGCTTTTTCAGATAATCGATATTGGGTAAACGGATCGGGAAACTGGAACGATCCTCAACAATGGTCTGAAACCTCCGGTGGTAAGCCCGGAGCATCAATACCTACCAAAGAAGATCATGTTATTTTTGATGATAACTCGTTTACATCTGATAAACAAACCGTTATTATAAAAGAGGTGGTTTATTGTAACGATTTTCGATGGGAGGTGGATAATTACCAACCCACGTTAAAAAGTGCTGGTTTTATTTTTAAAAAATGGACCAAAGCAGCTATACATGTCCATGGATCTTTAATTGTAAGTGAAAACATTAACCAGGAGTTTTTTGGCGATATTGTTTTAAATGCATCTTCAAAGAGTACAATAAGTGCATATTCTAAAATAAAATCTAATATTATAATACAATCGAAAAGTATATATACCTTGAATAAATCATTAACAGTTAATGGCGATATTGTACTTAAGGAAGGAGGGTTAGAAACAAATAACTTTGATTTAGAATGTGAATCTTTTATTGGTGAAGGAAATAATAAAAAAATATTTAATGTAGGTAACTCAGTTGTAAAAATTAATAAATGGGATTTTTCACAATCTGATAATTTAAAATTTGAGCAGAAGAATCCACAAATAATTTTTAAAGAAAAAATTATATCTAAAGAAGCAAATTTTGGAGATTTAGACTATTTTCAAATAAAAAGTATTACTCCTAAAGCATCAGGTTCTAAAGCAGGGTCCGTTCCTGTAATAGAAGAACCTGTTCTAACTGATTCTGTTACTTGTTATGGCAATAATGATGGGAAGATATATGTTTATCTTACAGATGCTACGGACGATCCTGTTACCTACAGATTATATAAAGGAAGTTTATTAAATCCTGCTGAAGAGATTGTAATAACTGATAAAGATACCGTTGAATTCGATGCGCTTTTTGAAGACAAATATTATGTATGGGTAATTGATAATGATGGCGATGATGATATTGCTGTAGTTAATGTATACGAACCCGATGAACTATTACCTGGAGCAATTTCTATTACCAAAGGGTTATCTTGTTTTGATAGCGAAGATGGAGAAATGCAGGCAAACCCATCCGGAGGTACACCTCCTTATTCCTATCAATGGTATGAATGGGATGGTTCTTCATTTATAATCCTATCGGGAGAAATCAGTCAAAAATTAAGTGATATCGGGCAGGGTACCTACCAGGTAATTATTTATGATGCTCACTTATGTGGACCAGTATCTGCACAAAAGATCTTTAACAACGCATTTACACCATTGTATGTTCCTGATGAAATTTATATTGACCAGGTTGATTATACTAACAGCTGTACCACTCCCGGCAATACCGGAACAATCACTATTAGCGGAAGCGGTGGTACGGGAGCCCTAACCTATGCCATCGTACGAACCAGCGACAACGATTCCACAACAAATGCCACCGGCATTTTTGAAAATCTAGTAGCTGATACCTATAGAATATATGTTATCGATGTGAATGGTTGTGTGAAACAGGGAAGTGATATAACAATTACTCAACTGCAAAACCCGACAGCATCAATTCTTCCAATAGATCCAACGATATGCCCCAGCGCAACAATTGAACTGGACGGAAATCCGACACTTAGTCCTGATGCTTCTTCTATTGACAATCATGAATGGACCGGAGATGTTTCCAATTTAGATTCTACTGATATTCAGAAACCGGATTTTACCGGTTCGTCCATCGGGGTATTTAACTTAACTTATACAGTTACCGATAACAATGGTTGTTCAGGGAGTGATGATGTTACCCTTACGGTAGAGGATGTTACTGTTCCTACAGCAGAATGTAAAGATATAACCGTTGCCCTTGATAATACAGGTAGTGTAACCATTAACGGGAATGATATTGATAATGGTTCCACAGATAATTGTACTTCTCCGTCCAATTTAACACTTACAGCTACTCCTAATACTTTTGATTGTACGGATATTGGCATTAACAATGTAACATTAACGGTAACCGATGAAGCAGGAAATTCTTCAACATGTACGGCAGCAGTAACTGTAGAGGATAATTTAGCACCCTCCTTAAGCTGTCCTGCAGATGTAACCCAGGAAAATGACCCTGGTGTATGTACGGCCACTGTTAATGGGTTAGCCCCCACTACTGACGATAATTGTGGGATAGTATTACAAACATGGACGATGTCCGGTGCAACAACAGGCAGTTCCGGTGCAACAGGCATAAACGATATTTCCGGAACAGCATTTAATTCCGGAGTAACAACCGTTACGTATTATGTAGAAGATAATTCAGGTAATTTCACCGAATGTAGTTTTACAGTAACCATAAATGATACAGAAGACCCAACCATAACCTGCCCTGCAGATGTAACCGCCAATACTTCGGATGACGGAACCGGCAATTGTAGCACAACGGTCGCCTTAGGAACACCCACAACCGATGATAATTGTGGTGTAAGTTCAGTGATTGCTCAGGTGGGAGGAACGATTATAGATCCTTTAACCTATCAATTCACAACAGGAATAACAACCGTAACCTGGATTGTGGAAGATAATGCAGGTAACACAGCCAGTTGCACACAAGATGTAGAAGTGATTGATGATGAGGATCCCACGATCAGCTGTCCTGCAGATGTTACCGTTAACACATCCGATGACGGCACTGGCGATTGCAGTACTACTGCTGCCTTAGGAACACCCACAACCGATGATAATTGTGGTGTAAACAGCCTAATTGCGCAAGTAGGGGGATCAACGATTGATCCGTTGACCTATGTGTTTCCTGTAGGAGTAACCACGGTAACGTGGATTGTAGAAGATGATGCAGGCAACACAGCCAGCTGCACCCAGGAGGTAACTGTTGAGGATGATGAAAATCCTACGATTAGTTGTCCTGCAGATGTAACCATTAACACATCCGATGATGGCACCGGCGATTGCAGTACGACTGCTGCTTTAGGAATGCCAACTACCGATGATAATTGTGGTGTAAACAGTGTGGTTGCTCAGGTGGGTGGAACAATAATTAATCCAGCAACATATTTATTCCCGGTAGGTTTAACAATGGTAACATGGATTGTAGAAGATGATGCAGGCAACACAGCCAGTTGCACTCAGAATGTAACGGTAGTGGATGACGAAGATCCTACGATCAGTTGCCCGGGAGATCTTACGGTATATACTTCGGATGATGGTACCGGCAATTGCAGTACCACAGCCGCCTTAGGAACGCCAATCACCAATGATAACTGTGGAGTAAACAATGTAATCGCGCAAGTAGGAGGAACAACTATTGATCCATTAACTTATGTATTCCCGATTGGTATTACCACGGTAACGTGGATTGTAGAAGATGATGCAGGCAATTCAGCCAACTGTAACCAGAATGTAACCGTTGAGGATGATGAAAATCCTGTAGCCGTATGTAATGATATAATAGTCGCCTTAGATAATACAGGAAACGTGACCATAACTCCCAATGATATTGATGGAGGAAGCTCTGATAATTGTGGTATTAGTACGATAATAGCAAGCCAGACCTCGTTCAATTGTGGTGATCTTGGAGATAATCCTGTAATTCTGACAGTAACCGATGAGCAAGGAAATACCTCGACCTGTACCGCGACGGTAACGGTTGAAGATAATATAGCACCAACTCTAATCTGCCCTGGGAATGTTGTTCAGGATAACGATGCAGGAGTTTGTACGGCAGAAGTATATGGATTAACGCCTACCACGGATGACAATTGTGGCGTTGTCTTACAAACCTGGACCATGAGCGGAGCCACCAGCGGCAGTTCTCCGGCAACGGGTATTCATGATATTTCTGGTACCGACTTTAATTCAGGAGTAACAACTGTTACATATCGTGTAGAAGATTTATCCGGAAATTTTAATGAATGTAGCTTTACAGTAACCATAAATGATACAGAAGACCCAGCCATAACCTGCCCTGCAGATGTAACCGCCAATACTTCGGATGACGGAACCGGCGATTGTAGCACAACGGTAGCCTTAGGAACCCCTACAACCGATGATAACTGTGGCGTAAATACCGTAATAGCCCAGGTAGGAGGAACAACGATTACTCCGGCAACGTATCAATTTTCTGTTGGTACCACTACGGTAACCTGGATTGTTGAGGATAATGCTGGCAATACTGCCAGCTGTACTCAGGATGTAACGGTAACAGATGATGAAAACCCAACGATTACTTGCCCTGCAGATGTAACCGCCAATACTTCGGATGATGGTATCGGCGATTGCAGCACAACGGTAGCCTTAGGAACCCCTACAACCAATGATAACTGTGGCGTAAATACCGTAATAGCCCAGGTAGGAGGAACACCGATTAATCCTTTAACTTATCAGTTTCCAACAGGAACAACTACGGTAACCTGGATAGTAGAAGATAATTCAGGCAATACCGCAACCTGTACTCAGGATGTAACAGTTGTCGATAATGAAAATCCGATAATCACCTGTCCTAATGACACTACCGTAATTCAGGATGGTGGTGGTAGCTGTAATGCTGTAGTAAATGGTTTGGCTCCTGCAACGGATGACAATTGTAATGTGGTATTACAAACATGGACCATGACCGGAGCAACAACAAATAATTCTGCTTCAACAGGAATCAATGATGTTTCAGGAGAAACCTTTGAAATTGGAGTTACTACCGTTGAATATTATATTGAAGATGCTTCAGGAAATTCAGCGACCTGTTCATTTACCGTTGAAATATATGATGAAGTGGATGGAGGATCCATTCAGGCTGACCAGAATATATGTTACAATACCCTTCCTGCAGAATTAACCAATGTGGTATCAGCCTCGGTTTGTGGAGGATATACCTATCAATGGCAAAAGAAAACAGGAACAGGAGGATGGTCTGATATACCCGGTGCCACTGGCGAGAATTATCAGGAGATCAATCCGTTAACTGAAACTACTTATTATTCCCGAAGAGCAATCTCTGATTTGGGATTTGGAACGGCTAATTCAGATACGGTTACCATTACTATAACACCTGCACCATCTGTTTTTTCAGGCGAGGACACCACGTTATGTTACGATACTCCCTACCAAATTTTTGATGCTGATACCGTTTATTCAGATGGAATAAGTTGGGAAATTTTAAACGGAAATGGAACTTTAGATGATATTAATATTCTTGATCCTACTTATACTCCTGTTTTGCTGGATGGTGGAACAACTGTTGAACTGGTTCTTCATGCCTCTGGGTTAAGTAATTGTAATGATGTAACTGATACCCTCCGGATTACATACCTTCCGGAACTATTAGTTTCCATAGGAAAGCCTAGTCCGTTTTTAATTGATTCGACATCTACAGCAATTAATGTTTCTTTTAACATTTCAAATCATGAATATATAAGTTTAATAGGATTATATTTAGTTTCTCCATTGGACTCAGTTGTTGAACTAAAACCTATTTGTTCCGATATTGGATCAATAACCCCAAAGGTAAATCTGGATGTAGAGTTTTTCAATGATCCTGATAATAGCACGGGATTAACACCTATATCCACCTGTGCCCCCGGTGACGGAGTATATCTATTTTCAGGTGACTGGAAGAAAAAACTACATGGTCAGGATCCAGCCAATGGTGCCTGGAGGCTGATGATTAAAGATTCATTAAATTTTGGATCTCCGGGAGTTTTTGAACAAGGAGAAATAAGATTTGGAGATATTAATTATGAAGGTAATTTTGAGGTGGTAGTATATGCTGACACCATGATAAACTTACCTATTAAGGGACATACAGGTACCGGACCAGCTGCTGTCACTATGCAAGCCTTATCATTAAACGGATTAACCACTTCCTGCTATGGACTTTGTGATGCTACTGCCGTAGGAACAGCTTCCGGTGGCCAGCCCCCATATGTGTTGTATGAGTGGAGCGATATACCTGATTTTAGCAATATTATTGCGACCACTGATACCGTTGATTTATGTGCCGGAACATTCTATCTGAGAATAACAGATTCGCACGGTTGTACAGCCATTGATTCGGTTACTGTTGGTTCTCCTCCTGAGATTATTATTGATAGTGATACCGTTGTTCATAATACATGTTATGGTTATGCTGAAGGAAAGATTGCTTTAGCTTTTAGCGGTGGAACCGGAGCCTTACATTATACCCATAATAATGGAACCGACTGGTACAATACCGGCGATACCATCAAAAATCTGGCTGCCGGTGAATACCTGGTAACTATTGAAGATGCTACAGGATGTACAAAAGATACCTTAATAACTATTCTTGAACCAGATCCTATTCTGATCAGTACCACCTGGTCGGATATAAGTTGTTATAATTCAGCCGATGGGCAGATAGAAATTACAGCAGTGGGTGGAACCGATCCTTACGAATTTTCCATTGACAGTGCACAAACATGGCAGCTTTCCAATACTTTTAGCGGGTTGGCAAGTGATACCTTCTATGTAGCTGTTCAGGATCAGTTAGGATGTATCCAGTTTGGCGACACGGTTTATATGAATAATCCTGATTCCATCGCCATTGACTCTGTTGATGTAACTCATGTTGCTTGTGATGGCTCAGCAACAGACGGTGAAATAATAGTATATGCCCACGGAGGAACAGGCGACCTTGAATATTCTGTTAACAATGG
>JASGMZ010000021.1 GCA_030156305.1 Bacteroidales bacterium
GGCTAAGTGCATTTGTTCCATTTGTTCGGGATGAAGGAATAATTTTCCACTTGCACTATATAAATATTGTGCTGTTAATAAGCCTGCAATTACCCATGCGGCTATTTTTCTTGTTTTTGAAATTTCTGTTTTCATCATGTTAAAATTTAAAGATTATTATTTGAAATTTAATTACGTATTATTTTCGGCCGATTAACCGGATTACTGATGCTTTTCCTGAATGCCCAATACTTTCATTTAGTTCAATCTCTTCTTCCCAAATTTTTATATCCGCACAAACTGTAAAATCAGAAAGCAACTCTTCTTCTGAAAATAGCCTATCAATATTTTTCGGGCCGCCACTTGAATTGTGGATTTGTTTTTTACAAAAACCTTCTAAAATGATTGTTCCATTAGGTTTTAAGAATTGCAACATTTTTTTATGATTGGCACTTCTTGTAAGGGAGTGTGCATAAATAAATGCAACGGCATCAAAGAAATTATTCGGGTAATCCGCTTCTTCATAAGTACTCAATTGATAATTAATTTGTACATTATTTTCTTTTGCCCATTTTTCAGTTTTCTTCATTGCTTCAATACTGCTGTCAAAAGCAAAAACCTCCCAACCCTTTTTTGCGGCAAAAACAGCATTTCTTCCTTCCCCTTCGGCAGGGAGAAGTATTGTGCCTGGAGTAAGCTTTAAAAGTTGCTGTTTGAAAAATTCATTGGGCATATTACCATATACAAAATCAGTTTGTGCATATCTTTTATTCCACATTTCCTTCATCATGAACCAAATTTAAATCCTGAAACATTTACCCCCATTAATTTCCCCGAAAAGTCATTGCATCCTTTATCTTTTCCGGCTGCTCCGGCTATTATAAAAAGCGGCACCAAATGTTCACTACGAGGGTGACTATCTAAAGCACCCGGTGCAGCCCTCCAATCTATTAATAATTTATTTCTTTTTTCAGCATCTGCTGTCGATATTGTGGTTGAAAGCCAATTATCAAATTGCTTGGAAACCTTTGATGCTTCTCCACTTCCCGACATAAAACCGCTCATATTATGATAGCTCATTCCCGAACCAATAATCAGTACATCCTGTTCGCGTAGTGGTTCGAGCGCTTTACCCATTGCCAAATGTGTTGCCGGGTCAAGCGAATGAACCAAAGATAGTTGTACAATAGGAATGTTGGCTTCAGGGAAGGTAATCATTAATGGTACAAAGGTTCCATGGTCAAAACCACGATGATGTTCCCGTTTTGTTTTAAATCCGGAATTATTCAAAAGAGTTTCCACTTTTTCTGCCAATTGCGGATGCCCCGGTGCATTCCATTTCAATTGGTAAGTAAACTCCGGAAAGCCATAATAATCATAATACATCGGAGGATTTTGTCCAAAATGTATGGTGGGCACATTTTCTTCCCAGTGCGCTGAAATAAAAAGTATGGCTTTAATTTTCGAACGGTACTTCTGCCCCAATTCGGTAAGATACGTTCTTAAACCCCCATATCCCACCGGGTCACCCATAGCATCGTCTATCACATGCCATGGGCCACCACCGTGAGGGATAAAATATACAGGTAATTTTTTCATAAATCTGTAATTATTCTCTCAGTGTTTTTAAAGCTTTTCCCCAGCTATTCAATTGGCCTAACATTGTTTTTAAGTTGTCAGCATGTAATGGTGCAGGTTTAAAAACACTAAAATTTTCGAAATCGGTAAACAATGACAGCAATACCTGAGTGCGAACATGAGCTACTTGAAATTCACTCAAAACCAGCCGAAGGTGTTCCACAGCTCTTGCACCACCTGCAGAACCATAGCTTACAAAACCGGCCGCTTTATTGTTCCATTCAGCATACAAATAGTCCAATGCATTTTTTAAGGCACCGGGTATAGAATGGTTGTATTCTCCGTTTACAAATATAAAAGCATCGAGCGATTTAATTTTTTCAGCCCAGGCTTTTGTATGTTCATTCGAATATTGTCCAAAGGAAGCCGGATAAGCTTCATCAAGCAAAGGTAAATTGTAGTCTTTTAGGTCAACTAATTCATATTCTGCATCATTCCTTTTTGATGCAAAATCATATACCCATTTAGCAACTTGTTCAGCGTTGCGCCCAGGCCGGGTACTACCTATAATAATTCCAATTTTTAGCATAGTCATATCTCCTTTATTTATTTGTTTTTAATATAAGTTAAGCGATACGAGTTATGCGAAGTATCGCTTAACTTAGAGTTAATCCCGATTTAGAAAATATTGGCTTTCACCAATTATGTTAATGAAAGCCTTGCATTTTCTAAATTCCCTATCAAAATCGGGATTAGCTGTTGAGCAGAATCGCTCATTTTGTTTTTAATTTATTTTCTAATTCATCCAACCTGTCGTTTGCCATGTGAACCATCATCGTTACCCGTACAAATGGCAGTGCTAACAATAAGAGCGCAAATGAGGTTATTAACTCAAACCAATTGAAGTTTATAATATTAACAATTACTCCAATTAAACCAATTAAGGCAGCAATGATTCCACCCGGAATACCAAGCGGACATCTTAGTTTTTTCTTTTCTTCCATAATTCTAAAATTTAATGATTTATAAAACGATTTAAGGTATTAATTAATTCTTCCTTTTTGGGGACACTTCGAAAAGTTATTTTATTATCAATGAGAAGGGTCGGAACTGAATAAATTCCTAATTTCATTGTTCTAACCATTCCCATAGGCGAATTAGCAAGGCTTTGTTTAAATTGAAACTTGTTACCATATTGGGGCAGTACTTCATCCAACATTCTTTTCAATATTTTGCAATTTGGGCAAGTAAGCGTATAAAACATTTCTATAGTAACAGTGCTTTTGTCATTCATACACATTTCATTTATAATTCTGTACAAATATATGTAGAAACATTATATGTTGCAACAAATATATAAAAAAATTTCAAAAAAGTTCAAATCAACGAATCAACGGATTGTAAAAACCCAAAATCAATGAAAAATCACTAACTTAATTTGCAGTTTGTGGTATTGTTTGCTATGGTGGTAATGGTGGTGATATGAGGTCATGACTGTCAGACAAGAGTCTGACGGTACGACCGAAACGTAGGTTGAAACGAGATTCTACTGTTTCGAATCCGCACGAACCCAGCCATACCTTATACCACGTGTTGGCAGCTGCCCAATATTATTGTACGTCTTCTTAAAAAACAGATAAATATTTATCCATAATCTTTCTAACCTGACTGGGAAAATCAAAGGTTATTACTAATTTAACCTTTAATTTTTCCTACGTCAATAGCATTATTCATAAACTTTATGTATAATGCAGGCTAAATATGCTTAGTTTATGGAAATAGAACAATATAAAAAAAGTCTCAATATCTTAATTAAAATTGAAAAACTTTTCCTTGTCTGTTTGGCAGAATGAACATTTGTCATCCACATTTGCTATGTTATAAGTATTACCACAAGTAGGGCAAACTGCATATCCTATTGGCAAATTACTTTCCGAACCAGCATTTAAGGCGCTCAATGCTTTGGAATAGAAATTATTATGTTTCTTTTCAGTATCCAAGGCCCAGTTAAATGATTTTTCAGCTTGTTCAACATTTTCTGCTTTTGCATCAGCAAGAAATTGAGGATACATTGTAGTTACTTCATAAGATTCCCCATCTATAGCTGCTTGTAAGTTCTCTGCGGTTGTTTTAACCTCAAATTCCGGTGTAAAATCTTCCATAGTTTCCCCTAATTCTTCCAAAACTTTTTTATGATTGGAAGCATGTATTGCTTCCGCTTTTGAAGCGGCATCAAAAAGAATAGCAATAGTATCACAACCTTCTTCTCTTGCTTTTTCAGCAAAGGCTGCATACTTTTTACTTGCTGTAGTTTCTCCTATGATACCTTCTTTGAGGTTCTCGACTGTTTTAACGGGTTTTTGTTGATTACAAGCTGTAAAAGCTATCAAACTTGTGATAGCAAATAATAGAATTAAATTTTTTGTTTTCATTGTTTTTTAAATTTATAATTAATTATTAAAGTGGCATCATATAGTTATAAACTAGCGTTCCACCAAAGAAACCTGTTACGCTAACGGATATTGCTGCAAGTCCATACAGAACAAATGCAATCCATTTTAAATTTGAGTTTTCTTTCTTTTTAACGAGCAAATAAATTCTCAAAATAGACGTAAGAATTACTAAACTTAAGGTAATCCAGGCAAAATGCTCATGAGTTTCCATAATGTCGCCAGCAGAACCTGTCAATTCAGAGGTGAAAAAAACACCTGTAAGCAAAGCAACAATTGCTGATAATGCACCTACTATCAGTAAGTAAAATCCAGTCTTTGATAAACAAACTTCTTTTTTAAAAATTAAAGAAGCTAAATCGGCAATAAATCCAAGAACAATTATAGCTATTGGAAAGTGCACTATCATTGGGTGTAAATGGCTTAATGATATCATATGTTTAAATTTTGATTGATATAAAATTATTCATTTTTTTGCATATTAATAAATTTATTTGAGTTTTTTTTAATATTTCATTTTTTTATGTCAAATCAATAACAAATTCTTGACTCTATAGGGTTGCTGCTAACGGTAAGTATATGCAAAGTAGGCGATTGCGGGCTTAAAACTTATCAAGCTATTACAATTTTGAAATGGGCTACAACCCTTGAATTTACTAATATATCGCCCATTTTGTATATACATTGATACCCATTGGGCATTATTACAATATCCATGCATCTTTTCTATATTTTTCCTTCATTCTATCCCAAAATCCGTTACTCCAGTCCATAGCGACTGCTGGTTGCCAATCATGCGAAAAGTCTTTAAAAACGGCATCGACCATTTTACCTCCAAATCCTTTCTTTGGTGAATTTATGTCAAAGAAATTAATTATTTTGTATTCTGTGCTGTAAATAATCTGAATGCCGATAGCTGTTTCATGGTTCATGGTCGTAATAGGCACTTTTGGTCTGTTTGGGTAGTTTTCACTTGAAGCAGCTATAGTCTCGTCACAAATCCTGACATATTTTATAAAATCCAAATCAGCTAGTCGAGTTGCCATTTTTACTATCTCATCAGGCAGTTTCTTTACTCTTGATATTACCCAAATTTGTGTTCCCTTCTCATTATAAGGTTCAAATACTTTTACGAATTCCTTTTTAGTCAGCCATTTATGCATTATCCGCAACACTTTTTATATTTCTTTCCACTACCGCATGGGCATGGTTCATTTCTGCCGATTTTCTTATCATTTATAATAGTTGTGTTATTCAAATCAGGTAAAAAATGAACTAATGGCACAGGATTTTCTTCAATCCCAATTTCAAGATGCCTCTTTTCTTCAGGAATAGCATTGAAATTAACAATTCCAGCAATCAAATATCTCAGGTTTTCGTCTCCTTTAATACCAAGTCTTGCCGCTTGTTCAATCTTATCAGAATCAAAAACAACAACAGGACATGATTTGCAAAAATAACTACCTGTCAGATTACTCATAAACTCGCCCTCATCGGTATCAGATTTTGCAGCAATAATCACGGTACAATTATACTTTATCAATGGTAATCCACATTCTGGACAAGAAGTCAATCCACAATCCTCACTGTAATATCTTCTTCTCGGTATTGATAAATCAAATTTATGTTTAAAATCTTCTGTCATCATATTTTATTTAATGCCCTATCCTCTCTTACCCTTTTTTGTAAATAATTTATACCAATTCATTTATGACGCTTATCCATCCTAATTTAGAGTGATAAGCGTCATACTGTTGGTTTTTATTTTTCTAAAATTAAAAAAATTTTCACAATATTAAAAGTTAGTTCCCATTCCATAAAAAATTACCACTTCTTTTTTTATTTGCATATTCCAAAAATTTGTTGTTATATTTGTACCAACATTTCAAACATCCTTCACCAAGGGCGTTTGATTTATATAGAAGAGGGGAGAGATTAGGCTCGGTGAACCTCTGGCAACCCTCTGCAAACCGCAGAAAAGGTGCCAATACCTAACCCAAATCCCGTTTCGGCAGTTGCCGTTAGTTTTTAGGGAGGGAAATTATAAACTAAACGCAAAAATCATGAAAAGTAAATTTTTTTGTACTATTAGTTATTCCTTACCGGGTTTTGTAATTGTCAATCATTTTTGGTTTAACAATTTTACGATGCCGCTTTTGCCTATGTGCATGCGTTAGCCGGAGAGTAGATTAAAGTCTTTCCGA
This sequence comes from Bacteroidales bacterium, assembly GCA_030156305.1. GTDB lineage: Bacteria > Bacteroidota > Bacteroidia > Bacteroidales > UBA12077 > UBA12077. The sequence goes on from JASGMZ010000021.1 coordinate 6,212, forward strand.
AACATCCACGGCTTGCTCCATAGGCAAACAGTATAATTATATGTTCAATCCAAAAATAGATTTATTATGTCTTACCAGGTAGTTAAGTTCGGTGGTTCGAACTTAAGGGATATTGATGGAATAAAAAAAGTAATCCAGGCTGTTAAAAATTATAATCAACCACTGATTATTGTTGTTTCAGCGTTTTACGGAATGACAAACCGCTTGATTAATGCAGTTGAGAAAAGTGCAGCAGGAAAAATGGATATTGCCCGGTTTACCCGAGATATCCGGAATCAAAAATGGCTACTTATACAACAAATTATAAAAGATAAAGATAATTTGCTGCTCGATCAATACTGCATTGAGTTTGAAAAAAGGCTTGAGAGGTTAAAAGAAAATTTAACCGCTGTAACCCATTTAAATGAAGTTCCCCCTGAAATTTATGATGAAGTTTTGAGTTTTGGTGAGCGATTAAGCTCATTGACTCTTTTTTATATCTTAACCTATTTTGGCGTGGATTGCTGCGAAGCTTTACCCGAAGATATAGGCTTGTTTACTGATGGCGAGTATAAAAATGCATCCGTAGATTTTGAACGCACGGAAATCCATCTGAGAAAAGCATTATCTGTCCATAAAACGTACATTATTCCAGGGTTTTATGGGATATCACCCGATGGATGTACCACTTTGTTAGGCCGTGGCGGTAGCGATTATTCTGCTGCTGCCATTGCGGCCTGCCTTAATGCTCAATCGTTAGATTTATGGAAAGATGTGGAAGGTTTTTTAAGTGCCGACCCGGAGATTGTTTCCGGCACGGTGAATGTGAATGAACTAACTTATGGAGAAGCTTCGGAGCTATCCTATTTTGGTTCTCAGATATTGCATCCGCGTACCACAGAGCCTTTAGCCAAAGCAAATATTCCTATCCGGATTATGGATATTCATCAGTCCTGCGAAGGAATCAGGCCATTTACCATTATTCACAAAGAAGAAAAAATAACCAGTAATGTAGTAAAAAGTGTTGCTTACAGCGATCATTTCGGGCTGTTAAAATTATCAGGTTCCGGGGTAGGTATTAAGCCGGGAATCCTTGCCAAATCAGCAGTAGCACTCGACGATGCCGGTATAAATATTCAATCGGTAATTACATCGCAAACAGCCATTAATATTTTGTTGGCTAAAAAAGAGCTGTCCAAAGCAAAAAATATTATCCTGCAAAAAGATATTCATGGAATTAGTGATATCGGGATTGACAGCAATATTTCTGTTATTGCTGCTGTCGGACAGGGATTGGTATCTAAAGCGGGCATTGCCGGAAGAATTTTTAGTGCTGTAGCCCGCAAAGGGATTAATATTAAAATTATTTGTTTCGGAGCTAGTAATGTAGCGATGTATTTTATTGTAGATAAAAATAATCGTAACGAAACTGTAAAAGAAATTCATGATGAGTTTTTTTCCGGCGAAGTGTGTTGCGATGCTTGTGTATAATATTAATCAGAATAAAAATCAGAAAAACAATGAAAACAATGAAAAATTATCAATACGAAACATTGCAAATTCATGCAGGACAGACCCCCGACCCGGTAACGGGTTCACGGGCTGTTCCGTTGTATCAGACAACATCGTATAATTTCAGAGATACAAAACATGGAGCCCGTTTGTTTGACTTGCAGGAAAAAGGGAACATCTATACACGGATGATGAACCCTACAACTGAAGTGTTTGAAAAACGGATTGCTGCTCTCGAAGGTGGTAAAGAGGCATTGGCTGTTGCTTCGGGACATGCAGCCCAGTTTATTGCTTTAAATAATATTCTAATGGCCGGCGACAACTTTGTTACCTCGCCGTATTTATATGGAGGTACGCATAACCAGTTTAAGCTGTCGTTTAAAAATCTGGGGATAGATGCTCGCTTTGCACCGTCGGGGAGTGCTAAAGATTTTGAACCATTAATCGACAGCAATACCAAAGCGATTTATCTGGAAAGCATTGGCAATCCCGGTTTTTTTGTTCCCGATTTTGAGGTGTTTGCTAAATTAGCTGGTAAATATCATATCCCGCTGATTGTAGATAATACATTTGGCGCTTGTGGTTATTTGTGTAAACCGATTGATTGGGGGGCTAATATTGTTGTTGAATCGGCCACCAAGTGGATTGGTGGGCACGGAACCAGTATGGGCGGTGTAATTGTTGATGCAGGAAATTTTAACTGGGTCGATGGAAAATTCTCCCAGTTTACCCAACCATCCGAGGGGTATCATGGATTAATCTACACCGAAAAGTTTGGTGACCTTGCCTTTATTGTTCGGGCCAGGGTAGAAGGATTGCGTGATTTTGGCCCGGCCATTAGCCCGTTTAATTCATTTTTACTGTTACAGGGGCTGGAAACGCTTTCTTTTAGAATGCTGAAGCATACGGAAAATGCGCTGCTTTTGGCCTACTGGTTAAGTAAAAACCCAAATGTCCAACAAGTAAATTATCCGGGTTTACCCGATGACTCTAATCATCAAAATGCATCGAAATACCTGAAAAACGGGTATGGTGGAGTATTGACATTCGAAATAAAAGGAGGTGTAGAAAAAGCCACTAAATTTGTGGACAGTCTTCAACTGGTAAGCCATTTGGCTAATGTAGGCGATGCCAAAACATTAATTATTTTGCCGGCAGCCACTACTCACAGGCAGTTAACAGAAGATGAGCAGGTGCAGGCCGGTGTATCGCCCGGGTTATTGCGCGTATCTGTCGGGTTGGAACATATTGATGATATCATCGGTGATTTTGAACAGGCTTTTAAAAAAATGAATGTTGAAAATAAATCTATAAACAACGAAATGCCTTTGGCAACATAATAATAGTAAGCGAAATGCCGGGGATAAATCAGAATTTGTACGAAGTTAATTATCCTCCAATAATTAAAAATTCTTTTATCTTTCGGCTTTCGCTTAAAAAAATTATCATGACACAGCATCAATTTCAAACCAAAGGAGAATTTAAGCTCGAAAATGGGCAATCATTACATGATATCGGGATTACGTATCATACGGCCGGTATTTTAAATGAGGCTAAAGATAATGTAATATGGGTATGTCATGCGCTAACCGCCAATTCGGACGTTGCCGATTGGTGGCCAGGCATGGTGGGCGAGGGATTGATATTCGATACCTCCAAATATTTCATTGTTTGTGCCAATTTTTTGGGATCATGTTATGGAACTACCGGGCCGTTATCTATTAATCCAAAATCCGGTGAGTCTTTTTATCACGATTTCCCGTTAATTACAATCCGGGATATGGTAAATGCCCACGAGCTATTAAGGAAACATTTAGGGATCGCTAAAATTTTTATGATTACCGGAGGTTCCATGGGTAGTTTTCAAGCCCTGGAATGGAGTATTATGAATCCTTCGTTGATTGAACACCTGGTGTTTATTGGAAGCGGAGCATTTGCGTCGCCCTGGAATATTGCCATTAACGAGTCGCAGCGGCTGGCCATTTCGGCTGATCCTACTTTTCGGGAAAAACATGAAAAAGCAGGGCAGGCAGGACTCAGAGCAGCGCGTTCCATAGCCTTGCTGAGTTACCGCAATGCAGCAACTTACAATAAAACGCAACAGGACAAAGAGGACAAGCTGGAAAATTTCCGCGCAATCTCTTATCAGCAATATCAGGGCGATAAGCTGGTGAAACGATTTAATGCCTTTGCCTATTATTGCATTACCAGGGCTTTTGATACACATAATGCAGGCCGCAAACGGGGTGGTATTGCTAAAGCATTAGCTGGTATTCAGGCAAAAACATTATTAATCGCTATTTCATCCGATTTGTTGTTTTATCCTGATGAAATAAAGGAAATACAACAGTATATCCCAAATTCTAAATATCTTGAAATAGATTCGTTGTATGGTCATGATGGATTTTTGATTGAAACAGAGCAATTAACAAAAATCATTAAACATTTTTTAAGCGAAAAACAATATGCAACATAAAATTAATATCGGGCTTTTTGGTTACGGAGTAGTGGGTGAAAGCCTTTATCATGTATTACAATACAGCAAAACCGTTGATGCAGCTGTAAGTAAAATTTGTGTAAAACAAAAAGATAAAAAAAGATCATTACCTGAAAATAAGTTTTCCTTTAACAAAGAGGATATCATTAACGATAAAGAGATAAACCTTGTGGTTGAGTTAATTGATGATGCTGAGGAAGCATATGATATTGTAAAAAAGTGCTTGATAAACAAAAAAGCAGTCGTTTCGGGAAATAAAAAAATGTTGGCCTATCATTTAGATGAGCTGATTGAACTACAGAAAGAAACCGAAACCGCTTTGTTATATGATGCTTCGGCTTGTGGAAGTATCCCTGTAATCCGGAATATCGAAGAGTATTACGATAATGATTTGTTAAAATCGGTTACCGGGATATTAAACGGATCGTCTAACTTTATTCTTTCCCGGATCTTTAATGACAGACTGGATTATCAAACAGCACTAAAACAAGCTCAGGATTTGGGTTTTGCCGAAAGTAACCCCTCGCTTGATGTGGATGGATTTGATTCACTCTATAAACTTATTATTATAGCTACTCACGCCTTAGGTACGTTTGTTAAGCCTGAAGAGATTTTTAATTACGGAATAGCAAATATCCAACAGTCTGATATTCAGTTTGCCCGCGAAAAAGGATTGAAAATAAAACTGGTGGCCCAGTTATTAAAACTCAATAACGAATCGTTTACTCTCTTTGTCATTCCACGATTGGTTAGTTCAGAAAAATACATTTATAATGTGGAAGATGAGTACAACGGGGTAGTTATACAGGGCGAGTTTTACGGCAAACAGTTTATGTTTGGCAAAGGAGCCGGAGGATTTCCCACAGGCTCTGCTGTTCTTTCGGATATTACAGCCCGATCGCATCATTATAAATACGAATACAAAAAGCAGAAATATTTTAAAAAAGTGGATTATAAAACCAACCATAAAATCAAAATTTATCTGCGATACCATAATCTGGTTGATTTAAGCTATTTTGAATTTGAAAAAATCACAGAAAAATACTCTGGACAGGAATACAATTATGTTGTAGGGAATATCAAACTGGAAAATCTGATTAAAATAAAAAGTATTTTACCGAAATTGAATGTATTTCTGGCCTATATTAAAGAATAATTTGACTTTGATCGTTTGGATTTTGTAAATTTATATTATGAATGAGAGGATCCTGCGACAGAAAAAATGAAAAGAATATGAATCTACCGGAAAAATTAAACGAAGAGTTAAAGCAACGGATTTTTGTGCTCGATGGCGCCATGGGAACCATGGTACAGTCCTATAACTTAGATGAAAAAGCCTATCGTGGCGAGCAGTTTAAAAATATACAAAATCCTGTTAAGGGAAATCATGATATTCTTTCAATAACCCAGCCGGAGATTATTTGTGAGATTCACCAACGTTATCTCGAGGCTGGTGCCGATCTGATTGAAACCAACACCTTTAATGCCAACGCTGTTTCGTTGGCTGACTATGGGATGGAAAAATGGGCTTATGAATTAAATGTTGCTTCGGCAAAACTGGCACGCCGGGCCATTGAAAAATTTGGAAAGAAAAACGGGCACCCGCACTATGTGGTAGGTTCAATGGGTCCTACAAACCGTACCGCATCCCTTTCGCCGGATGTAAATCGCCCCGGATTCCGTAACATTACCTTCGATGAACTGAAAAAAGCATATCATACACAAGCCAAAGGCTTGCTGGATGGTGGTGCCGATATTTTATTGGTAGAGACCATTTTTGATACGCTAAATGCTAAAGCAGCTTTAATGGCCATTGAAGAGATAGGCAAAAACCGGGGAATAAAAATTCCGATAATGGTTTCCGGAACGGTAGACCAAAGCGGCCGCTTGCTCTCAGGCCAGGTGGTGGAGGCTTTTTATTATTCGGTATCGCATATCGATTTATTAAGTATTGGATTAAACTGTGCTTTTGGCGCTAAACGGTTGCTCCCTTTTGTCGAAGCATTGGCAAAGGTTGCTAAATTTAATATAAGTGTGCATCCCAATGCCGGATTGCCCGACTTATTCGGGAACTACAGTCAGAAAGCCAGAGAGATGGCACAATTAATAGAAAGATATTTAGAAAAAGGCCTTGTAAATATTGTAGGAGGTTGCTGTGGAACTACCTGCGAACATATCCGGCAAATTGCCAAAGTGGCGAGGAGATACAAGCCAAGGCAAATTCCTGTTTTTGAATGCAAAACGCAGCTTGCCGGGTTAGAGCCCCTGGAAATTTGCCGGGGAAGAAATTTTGTAAATATTGGTGAGCGAACCAATGTTTCGGGATCGAAAAAATTTGCACAATTAATTCGAGAGCATAATTATGAGGAAGCGCTAAATGTCGCCAGGCATCAGGTAGTTAACGGAGCACAAATTTTAGATATCTCCATGGACGATGCCATGATTGAGGCAGAAACCATGATGCCTGAGTTTCTTCGGTTAATTGCGTCCGAACCCGATATTGCTAAGGTGCCTGTTATGGCCGACTCATCCAAATGGGAAGTGATCGAATCGGCACTGCAATGCTTACAGGGGAAATCGGTGGTAAACTCCATTAGTTTGAAAGAGGGTGAAGCAGATTTTATTGAAAAAGCTCAAAAAATACATAGCTATGGTGCGGCTGCCGTGGTCATGTTGTTCGACGAAAAAGGGCAGGCTGATTCTTACGAGCGGAAAATTGAAATTGCTAAACGTTCCTATATCATCCTGACAGAAAAAGCAGGCTTTCCTGCCGAAGATATTATTTTTGATCCCAATGTATTGGCCATTGGAACAGGGTTGTCGGAGCATAACAATTATGCGGTAGATTTTATCAAAGCTGTAAAATGGATCAAAGAAAATCTGCCTCATGCAAAAACCAGTGGAGGTATTAGTAACCTCTCTTTTGCTTTCCGTGGAAATAACCGGGTGCGCGAAGCTATTCACTCCGTATTTCTTTATCATGCCATCCAGGCTGGCCTGGATATGGGAATCGTTAACCCGGCGATGATCGAAATTTATGATAACATTCCGAAAGATTTGTTACAGCTCACCGAGGACCTGGTATTGAATCGAAGGGCTGACGCAACTCAACGGCTGCTTGCTTTTGCCGAACAAAATAAACTTTCAGGAAAGAAAGAAGAAGATTTTGACCAGTGGAGGAAAGCTCCTGTGCAGGAAAGAATAAATCACGCCCTGATTAAAGGAATTTTAGACTTTATTGAGCAGGATGTAGAAGAGCTAAGAAAAAAATATGAAACCTCCTTACAAGTTGTTGAAGGCCCTTTGATGGAAGGGATGGGTAAAGTGGGAGAACTTTTTGGTTCGGGTAAAATGTTTTTGCCACAGGTGATTAAGAGTGCACGGGTGATGAAAAAAGCAGTAGCTTATTTACTGCCGTTTATCGAGGAAGAAAAGAAAAATGCAGGGGACACCTCACCCAAAGGGAAAATTCTTTTGGCTACCGTAAAAGGCGATGTGCACGATATCGGAAAAAATATTGTTAGCGTGGTGCTTTCGTGTAACCATTACGAAATAATTGATCTGGGGGTGATGGTACCTCCAGAAAAAATTGTGGAAACAGCAAAAAAAGAACAAGTTGATATCATTGGCCTTAGTGGTTTGATTACTCCTTCGTTAGAAGAAATGATAACCGTAGCCCGTGAATTGGAGAGGGAAAAGCTGGATATTCCACTCCTTATCGGAGGAGCAACCACCTCAAAAATACATACTGCCTTAAAAATTGACCCGGTATATTCAGCACCGGTGGTGTATGTTAAAGATGCTTCGCAAAGCGTGAATATGGTAAACAGCCTGCTGGTAAAAGATTTAAAAATAGATTTTATCCATAGGCTGAACGAAGATTACCAGCGAGCCATAGAAAAATATAATCAATCCCAATCAGGAGCTGAATATATTACCATTGAAGAGGCGCGTGAAAACCGATATCCTGTCGATTGGGAAAATTCTCAAATTCAACGGCCGGCATTTTTAGGGCCTAAAGTGTTGGAAAATTATCCCTTAAAGAATTTATTAAAATACATCGACTGGACTTTCTTTTTCCATGCATGGGATTTGTCGGGCCGTTATCCAGGAATATTAAATGATCCTGTGAAAGGAGCAGCAGCAAAAAAACTTTTTGAGGATGCGCAGCAGATGCTCGAACGTATTATTCATAAAAATATGCTACAGGCCAATGCCGCCTTTGGTTTTTTTCCGGCGAATGCCGACGGGGATGATATAGTGGTTTTTAATGAAAATGGAAACCGGGAAATCGTTCGTTTACCGATGCTTAGAAATCAACGTTTAAAACCGGAAAAGGAGGCAAACTTATGCCTTTCCGATTTTATTATCCCCATAGAATATAAAAAAAAGGATTATATCGGTTTATTTGCACTAACCGCAGGACTTGGTGCAGAACAATGGGTTAAAGAATTTAAAGAGGCGGGTAATGATTATGATGCCATCATGCTAAAAATTTTAGCTGACAGACTGGCCGAAGCTTTTGCCGAATTATTGCACGAAAAAGTCCGACGTGAATATTGGGGATATGCCATCGATGAAAAATTATCTCATGATGATATATTACATGAACGATACCGTGGAATAAGGCCTGCCATAGGTTATCCATCGTTGCCCGATCATGCATTAAAAAAGCCGGTTTTTGATTTGTTAAAAGCGGACGAAATAGGAATTGAATTAACCGAAAATTTCATGATGCAACCACAGGCTTCCGTGTGCGGATTCTACCTGGCACATCCCGAATCAAAATATTTTAATATCCAAAAAACAGGAAAAGGCCAGGTGGCCGATTATGCCCTAAGATCCGGAATAAGCCTGGAAGAGGCTGAAAAAAGGCTGGCTCAAAATTTAAACTATACGTAATACAGTTTAAACGATTAACCATGAAAGTGATAGACAAAATAAAAAAAGCAAAACATACCTTGTTCACCTTTGAGCTTTTGCCACCGCTTAAGGGACATACTATTGAAGAGATTTATACAGCCATCGATCCGCTGATTGAATTTAACCCTGCTTATATAAATATTACATATCATCAGCAGGAGGTAATTTATAAAAACCGGCAGGACGGTTTTCTGGAAAAAAAGATTATTCGCAAAAGGCCGGGTACTGTTGCTATTGCCGCAGCTATACAAAATAAATATAAAATTACCGTAGTTCCTCACATGGTTTGTGGGGGTTTTACCAAAGAAGAAACCGAGGATGCGTTAATCGATTTACATTTTTTGGGTATTAATAACTTACTGGTTCTGCGTGGCGATCCTATTCCGGGGAATAAACGATTTATTCCTGAACCCGGCGGCCATAAACACTCCAGCGAGCTTATTGAGCAGATTATAGACTTAAATCAGGGAAAATATTTGCATGAGCAGCTGGTGAATCCTATGCCTACTAATTTTTCGGTAGGGGTAGCCGGATACCCCGAAAAACATGTGGAAGCACCAAATATGGAGGTAGACCTTGAGTATCTGAAATTAAAAATTGATAAAGGAGCTGAATACATTGTTACGCAAATGTTTTTTGAAAATCAAAAATATTTTGATTTTGTGGAAAAATGCCGAAATATTGGTATCAATGTGCCGATTATTCCGGGACTGAAACCGGTAGCTACTTTAAATGATGTCCGGTTATTGCCTCAAACTTTTAATATTGATTTACCCAATGAGCTGATTGGTGAGATAAAAAAATGTAAATCCAATAAAGAAGTACGGCAGGTAGGTGTTGATTGGGCTATAATGCAATCTAAAGAACTGGTTCAACACAGAGTTCCCGGCATTCATTATTACACACTCGGCCAATCCGATAATATCCGTAAAATAGCAAAAGCTGTCTTTTAATGCTTATATTTTCTTCTTGAATAAAGTTCTTCTTTCATTGCAATTATTCATTATCTTTGCAACGCCAAAAAATATTTTTTGCAGAAAGACAGGAATGATAAAATACGAGGTATGGATCATATCAGGAATTTTTGTATTATAGCCCATATCGACCATGGGAAAAGCACGTTGGCCGACCGGTTATTGCAAGCGACCCATTCTGTTTCGGAGCGCGACTATAAAGACCAGTTGCTCGATGATATGGATTTGGAGAGAGAAAGGGGAATTACCATTAAGAGTCATGCCATCCAGATGAATCATCATTTTGAGGGGAAAGATTATGTGTTAAACTTAATCGATACTCCCGGGCATGTTGATTTCTCGTACGAAGTATCACGATCCATTGCCTCATGCGAAGGGGCTCTGTTAATTGTTGATGCTACTCAAGGGGTGCAGGCACAAACCATTTCCAATGTCTTTTTGGCCATGGAGCACGATTTACATATTATTCCTGTAATGAATAAAATGGATTTGGATGCAGCTATGCCCGATGAGGTGAAAGACCAGATTATTGAGTTAATTGGTTGCGACGACAGTGAAATTATTGCAGCTAGTGGAAAAACCGGACAGGGAGTAGATGAAATCTTAAAAGCCATTATTACAAAGGTGCCACCACCCATTGGCGATCCGGAAGCACCTTTACAGGCCCTCATTTTTGATTCTGTCTTTAATCCTTACCGTGGAATTGAAGTTTTTTTTAAAATTCAGGATGGAACCATCCGTAAAGGCGATTTGGTGAAATTTATTGCTACCGGAAAACAGTATAATGCCGACGAGATTGGGGTTCTTAAATTTAAACAGGAACCACGAAAAGAGCTAAAGGCCGGGGATGTTGGATATATCATATCAGGAATAAAAACAGCAAAAGAGGTAAAAGTGGGCGATACCATTACGCATGTCGACAGGCCCTGTCAAAAAGCGATTAGCGGTTTCGAGCATGTTAAACCGATGGTTTATGCCGGTATTTATCCTGTTGATGCAGATGATTATGAAGATTTGCGCGATGCCATGGATAAACTTCAGTTGAACGATGCTTCGTTAACCTTTGAGCCCGAATCTTCAGCAGCTCTCGGATTTGGTTTTAGGTGCGGATTCCTTGGGTTGTTGCATATGGAAATTGTGCAGGAACGGCTCGACCGTGAGTTTGATATGGATGTGATTACTACCGTTCCTAACGTGTCGTATAAAGTGTACCAGAAAAAAGGAGAGGTTACCGAAGTACATAACCCATCGGGACTCCCCGATATAACGTATATCGATTATATCGAAGAACCGTATATCAGGGCTCAAATCATTTCCAAAACCGATTATATCGGGGGCGTGATGAAATTGTGTATCGATAAGCGGGGAGTACTAAAAAATCAAGTTTATCTACCCAACGGCCGTGTGGAAGTAACTTTTGTGATGCCACTGGCCGAAATCGTATTCGATTTTTATGATAAGCTAAAAAGTATTTCGCGCGGATATGCTTCGTTCGACTATCAGCAGGTAGGTTATGAAAAAGCAAACCTGGTGCGACTGGATATTTTGTTAAACGGCGAAATGGTGGATGCTTTATCAACGCTTATCCACCGCGACAATGCGTATAATTTTGGCCGGCGGATGTGTGAAAAATTGAAAGAACTAATTCCGCGCCAGCAATTTGATATTGCCATACAGGCAGCCATTGGCGCTAAAATTATTGCCCGCGAAACGGTCAAAGCTGTCCGCAAAGATGTTACGGCAAAATGTTATGGGGGCGATATTACGCGAAAAAGAAAACTGCTGGAAAAACAAAAAAAAGGAAAAAAACGTATGCGCCAGGTAGGGAATGTAGAAGTACCACAACAGGCATTTATGGCGGTACTTAAGCTGGATTAATTTTTTATTGCTATGGATGTTCTTTATCCTGCTCCTATCTTTGTGCCATCTGGCATTAAGTTAGATTTAATATATCTTTGTTCTTTGACATATTGTTTTATAATATTTCTTACAGGTTTTTACCGATGGAGATGTTTAGGCATAATAGTAAACTTTGGTATTAAATCCTGGGTAATCATCAAAAATGTGTAATTATACATCTAAAATTTATCGTTTGTTAAGAAGTCTGTAAGTAAAGCAAATACTAATTCTTATTATTTAATACCTAAAATCCGCATGCCTTTTACGAGTTTCACAACGTATCACAAAGTTAATGCACAAAGTAACACAAAGTTATTTCTTTGTGGAACTTTGTGTATCCCGATAGCTATCGGGACTTTGAGGAACTTTGTGTTACAAAAAAAAGCCTTGTTTATCTTACAGATATTAGGTAATACAATAATTAATTTTGTCCCGTAAGGACAAACTATTTGTAACACTGCACGGAAGTGAAGTGTAAATAAATACAACTAAGAATAAAGTCCTGTAAGGACGGCCTAAAAAAATAACATTATGGCAAATTCATTCACACAAGGGCTACAAATAGAAAGTTCCTACCGGAACTATGCGAATCTCCGATTGGGAAAAAATTTCACAAGAGGAAAAACTTTGTCATTATATTAACCAAATAAATGTAAAATTACATAATAGCAAAACCTTATTGTTTGATGTTGGGTAATCATCAAAAATGTGTAATTATACATCTAAAATTTATCGTTTGTTAAGAAGTCTGATACTTGATACTCAAATCTTGAATCTTTTTTTTTTCAAAATTACAGCTTAATTTCTTTTTCAAATTCTTTGGCAATATAAATAGCCATTTTCAGAAAATCGTATCCATCCTGACGGTTTGAAAGAATTAATACGGTTAGTTCATGATTGGGCAAATGCAAATACATATTTGTATATCCATTACCCGAACCACCGTGCCACCAGTATCTTTCATCATTGCGTTTCATAATAACCAAACCATTTCCGTAATAGCTTGAAATATATTCGCCATTATTTAACTTGCCACGGCTAAAAAAGTCCGTAAGATTATTACAATCTAAAAGGCGATCGGTATATAATGCTTTATCCCATTTGGCAAAATCTTCGGATGTCATGTAGATTCCATGCTCCCCATAAATCATATTTTGCTCATGGGTAACCATATATTGATCATCCTCTTTAATATGGCCTGCAGCAACTTCTGAATAATCATCCAAATTTTCAACAAAAAATACCTGATTGGTTTTTATCTTTTTAAAAATCCGTTTGGCCATATATTCTTTGTATGATTTTCCTGAAACTTCCTCAATAATTCGAACGAGCAATGGATAATCAGCATTTGAGTATCCCCATTCTTCTCCGGGAACATATTTTGTTTCCTTTTGAGTTTTTAGAAAATCCAATACCGCCTGGTTTGTTTTTATTTCGTCCGGTTCAAAGTCCGGTAATCCTGAGGTATGGTGGATAAGATGTTTTATCTTTATTTCTTGCCCATAGGCGGGAAAATCAAGGAAGATTTCTGTCATGGGTTGGTTCAGACTTAGCTTATTTTTTTCGGCCAGCTGAAAAATAGCCATTGCCGTAAACATCTTAGACAAATTAGCCAGATTAAATGCTTCATTATTTTTTAACATCTTATCTTGCTCAACATTAGATAATCCATACGCTTTATTGAACACCATATCTCCTTTTTTCATTACGGCAACAACAGCTCCCGGATTATTACCGGAGAAGTATTGTAAATATTTATCGATATGTTGTTCAATACTATCTATATTATAATTCGACTGCGCGAAACCTGTCTGAGCCGAAAATATGAAACATAAAACAAAAAATAATATTATTTTTTTCTTCATCATTTTACACTATTTGGAATATGATTTACAATACATATTTAACATCTCCTGAGCTTCTTCTTCCCCAAGCTCCAACGCTTTTTGAAAATCATTACATCCATCGGTATAATTATTCAGGTTAATTTTAGATTTTCCCCGATTTAAGTAAGCCGCTCCGTCATCAGGCACCATTTGGATATATTGATCATAATCGGCAATGGCCTCTTTATGCTTTTTCAGGATTCCTAACGAAACCGCACGGCCCAAATAAGCCTGAGCATGATTTTTGTTGTATTGAATCGCCCGATCAAAATCCTTGATGGATGCTTCATATTTTTGCTGCATGGCTTTAGCTACTCCCCGCAAATAATAAGCCTCGGCATAATCAGTTTTTAAATTCACGGCCTGAGTTAGCGCCTCAACAGCATTTTCTGGCTGAGCAAGATGCATAAAAATTAGCCCTTTTCTATGGTAATTTTCAGCATTAGTTTTATCCAGCTCAATGGCTTTATTAAAATCAACTAATGCATCCTGGTAATCTCCCAATCCTGCTTTCGCATTTCCTCTTTTTTGATACGATCGGGCATCCTCTGGATTGATTTCAACAGCCCGGTTAAAATCGGCTAACGCTCCCTGATAATCCTGAATCTGCAATTTAAAATAACCCCGTTGATAGTAAGCATCCTGGTTATTTTTATCTAACTCAATTATGGCATCATAATCGGCAATGGCACCGCTATAGTCTTTTTTACCTACCCTGTATTTTACTCTACGCTGATACGCATCCAGGTTATCTTTATCTAATTCGAGTGCTTTATTAAAATCTTGTACCGAGGCTTCCAGGTTATCTAAATTGGCCCATACTATTCCTCGCTGGTGGTATGCTTCAGCGTACAAAGAATCTTTCTCTATAACCCGGTTTAAATCCTCTAATGCTGCCTGATAATGCTTAAGATTTGATTTTGTATAACCTAAAAAATAAAGCAGGTCGGTTGTTGTATCAACAGACTCGGCTTTCTTAAAATCATGTAAAGCCTTTTGGTAATCTTCATTTTTTAGATATACCAGCCCGCGTCCAAACCAGGCACTAAAATTTGTTGAATCTATTGCCAGCACCTTATTATAATCATTAATCGCAGCTTGTTCATCTTCTAACTGGTAAAAAGCATTGGCCCGGGCTATTAAGGCAGGTATATTTTTTTTATCCCATTGAATAGATGTATTGAAATATTCTATCGCTTTTTTATAGTTTAATGAGTCGCTATAAGCTAGCCCTTGCTTGTAATTATTTTTAACCATAATGGGTTTAATGATAAAAAAAGCTGAAACAAGCAAGACAACAATAATGATGAATACATACAGTTTTTTCATAGGGTTGAATTTTAACGATTTTGCTTACTAAAATACGCATTTTACCTTAATAATGTTTAAAAAATTGGAGATTTTCTGGTATTGTCCGGGGCTTAAAACCGGTAAAGAGTGCTGTATAACGCACGGGTAAACCCGTGCGTTATCGCTACTCCTGAGAGCCACAGCGTGAGTCTTTGAGAAGATTTAGTAATTCATAGAATCCGCATGTTTTTTACAAGTTTCACAACGTATCATAAACCACCGCCAGGGTTTTTAACCGCTGGCGGGGTTATATTTTTTTCCAAACCACCACCAGGATTGTTAACCGCTGGCGGGGTTTTTGTTATTTTAATCCTGCCAGCGGCTTTATGCCCTGGCAGCGATTCACCACCGTTAGGGTTGTTAACCGCTAACAGGTTTTTATCATTAAAAATTTTATTTCACATGAATATATTTTTAGTTAATTAATTGTCCTTGTGAAATATCCATGTTATTTTCATTCCCTTTTTGTGACCTTCAGTGCATGGATGTTTCATATTTTTATTTTGTTGTTTTCTGGCATATCATTAACCGAATATTTTTTTACGAAGAGGAACGCCAGGATTAACAAAGTTTCGCCAAGAAATCTTTGCGGTTCTTTTACTCTCTTTGCGTAACTCAGCGTATTAATTATAAACCTAAAATCCACATGTCTTTTACGAGTTTCACAACGTATCACCAAGTTAATGCACAAAGTAACACAAAGTCAGATGAGATTTTACTTAGTGAAACTTTGTGTATCCCGATAGCTATCGGGACT
>JASGMZ010000230.1 GCA_030156305.1 Bacteroidales bacterium
TTTTTCAATTTGCGTAACAGCTGCAATCATATCATTGTTCCGTAAATTAATGAGTTTTACACCCTGTGTTGCCCGTCCGGTAACCCTTATATCTTTTACGGCCACTCGAATAGTAATTCCGGAACGATTGATAATCATCAAATCAATCTCATCGTTTACTCCTTTAATAGCAACCATTTTTCCGGTTCTTTCGGTAATATTAAGAGTTTTTACTCCTTTTCCTCCTCTATTGGTAATTCGGTATTCTTCAATACTTGAACGTTTGCCATATCCTTTTTCGGAAACGACTAATATTTCGTTATCAGATTCTTCGACCCAAACCATACCTACTACTTCATCATCTTTTTTACTTAACGTAATTCCTCGTACTCCCGAACCGGTTCGTCCAATGGCTCTGACTTTCGATTCATTAAATCGTACTGCTTTTCCTTCTTTGGTAGCAAGGATAATCTCACTTTTCCCGTCGGTTAATTTTGCTTCCAGTAAATGATCTCCTTCTTTAATGGTAATAGCATTAACACCATTTACTCTTGGACGTGAATAAGCCTCAAGAAGTGTTTTTTTGACCATACCTTTTTTGGTACACATTACAATGTAATTGTTCCTGATATATTCTTCATCGTCGAGGTTTTGAACATTAATAAACGCCTGAACATTATCATCGGGTTCAATATTAATTATATTTTGAATTGCTCGTCCTTTAGAGCTTCGTGTACCCTCGGGAATCTGATATACTTTTAACCAGAAACATTTTCCTGCAGCCGTAAAGAAAAGCATGGTATTATGCATTGATGCAATAAACATATGCTCCAGAAAATCTTCATCCCGGGTTGTACTTCCTTTGGAGCCTACTCCTCCTCTATGCTGAGTTTTAAAATCGGTAACGGGTGTCCTTTTGATATATCCCAGATGTGATATCGTAATAACCATATCATCATCAGCATAAAAATCTTCAGGATTAAATTCTCCTTCATCAGGGACAATTTCTGTTCTCCTTTCGTCGCCATAAGTATTTTTAACCTCAATCAGCTCGTCTTTAATGATTTGCATACGCAAATCTTCGCTATCTAAAATCGATTATATTCTTCTTTAACCTTATCGCGCTCTAACCCCGTTAATTTTTGGAGCCTCATATCAAGAATAGCTTTAGCTTGAATCTCAGATAGCTCAAACTTATTCATAAGCCCTTCTTTGGCTTCATCAGGAGTTCGTGAAGCTCTGATTAATGCAATCACTTCATCTAAATGATCCAATGCAATTAATAACCCTTCAAGTACATGAGCTTTCTTTTCGGCCTGGTCCAATTCGTATTTTGTTCGTCGGATAACGATTTCATGTCTATGACTTACAAAATTCTGAATCAGCTGCTTAAGATTAAGTGTTTTAGGCCTTCCTTTAACTAACGCAATATTATTTACATTAAATGAAGTTTGAAGTTGTGTATATTTATATAGTTTATTTAAAACGACATTTGCTATGGCATCTTTGCGGATATCATAAACAATACGCATTCCCGTTCGATCCGATTCATCATTGATATTAGAGATACCTTCAATTTTCTTATCATTCACTAAATCTGCAGTTTTCTTAATTAACTCTGCTTTATTTACCTGATAAGGAATTTCGGTAACAATAATTTTTTCTCTTCCATTGGAATCGGCCTCAATTTCAACTTTCGAACGGATAACAATTCTTCCTCTACCTGTTTCAAAAGCGTCTTTTATGCCTTGATAACCATAAATTATACCGCCGGTAGGAAAATCAGGAGCTTTAATATATTGCATCAACTCCTCAATCTCTATATCATTGTTATCAATATAGGCAATAATGGCATCAATGGTTTCTGTTAAATTATGGGGAGGCATATTTGTAGCCATTCCCACAGCGATTCCCGAGGCTCCATTAACCAATAAATTAGGAATCCTGGTAGGTAAAACGGTAGGTTCTTTTAATGTATCATCAAAATTCAATTGAAAATCTACGGTATCTTTATCTAAATCTCGTAAAATCTCTTCGGATATTTTTTGTAATCTGGCTTCGGTATATCTCATAGCCGCCGGGCTGTCTCCATCAACCGAGCCAAAATTACCCTGTCCGTCAACCAAAGGATATCGTAAAGACCAGGGTTGAGCCATACGGACCATAGCTTCATAAACAGATGAATCTCCGTGTGGGTGATATTTACCCAGCACCTCTCCTACAATTCTTGCTGATTTTTTATGCGATTTGTTTGAGGTTATACCAAGTTCCGACATTCCGAATAATAC
Source organism: Bacteroidales bacterium (assembly GCA_030156305.1). Classification (GTDB taxonomy): domain Bacteria; phylum Bacteroidota; class Bacteroidia; order Bacteroidales; family UBA12077; genus UBA12077. Next base: position 2,268 of record JASGMZ010000230.1, read on the forward strand.
TCTTCGGTGTACCGGTTTAAAGCCATCCCTTACATCGGGCAATGCTCTTGAAACAATAACCGACATTGAATAATCAATGTAGGCCGATTTCATCTCCTCTTCGATATTTATTTTATGAATTCTTTCTTCTTCTGCCATATCTTCAACGTATTATTAAATTTTTCTTTAAAATCATACAAAAATACTAAAATAGCCGTTTATAAACGAATATTTTAAGTTTATAATTTATGATTTTTCAACAATTAATTGTTCATAACATGTGCTATAATGATAAGGGTTAACCAATATACTAAAGGATATCTGAACAAGTTATAAATTAATTTGTTTTACTACTTAATTAACAACCCATAAAATAAAAAAAAGGGTAATGTTTAAATCTATTTGAGCAGAAATGAATGATTATTTTTTATTTTTAAAGGGTTATGTATTAATTTTGTTTTTTTAAGAATTAAAAAATTATTTGGAAATATAAATTATGGATGCAAAATTTTCACAACGAATAAAGGATGTTTTAAGTTATAGCAAAGAAGAAGCTGTTCGGTTAGGTAATGCTTATATAGGTACTGAACATTTACTGTTAGGCATTTTACGCGAAGGCGAAGGAATTGCGATTAATTTACTGGAAAACTTAAATATAAATCTTGTTGAACTTAAAAGATCAATTGAGCAAAGGATAAAATCGGATGAGAAATTAAAACTCTCTGATTCTGATAATATCCCTCTATTTAAATCAGCCGAAAGGGCGTTAAAGCTTGTTTATCTTGAAGCACGTTCATTCAATAGCCCTACAGTAAATACAGGGCATTTACTTTTAGCCATATTAAAAGATGAGAATAGTGTGGTAACTCAATTTCTTGAAGAGAGAAATATTAATTATCAAACGATAAGATCAGAGATGGAATCATTTGTTCCTGAGGCAAATGCAGATTTTGAAGATGAAGAAAATGAAATTCCTTTTGGTTCAGGTAAAGGAAGTGGCCATAGCTCATCTCAACCAGGCTCAAAATCAAAATCAGAAACGCCTGTTTTGGATAATTTCGGCATAGATTTAACCAAAGCAGCTGAAGATAATACTTTAGATCCTATCGTAGGCCGAGATAAAGAAATTGAACGCCTGGCTCAGATACTAAGCCGCAGGAAGAAAAATAACCCCGTATTGATCGGAGAACCGGGTGTTGGAAAATCGGCAATTGTTGAAGGTTTAGCTTTACGAATTGTCCAACGAAAAGTTTCCCGCGTACTTTTTGATAAACGTATAATCACTTTAGATTTAGCTTCCATTGTTGCAGGAACCAAATATCGCGGACAATTTGAGGAACGAATGAAGGCCATATTAAACGAGCTTTCCAAATCAACCAATATTATTTTATTTATTGATGAGATTCATACCATCGTAGGTGCCGGTGGCGCCACAGGTTCGCTGGATGCTGCCAACATGTTAAAGCCAGCCCTTGCCCGTGGTGAAATTCAATGTGTCGGAGCGACTACCCTGGATGAATATCGTCAGTATATAGAAAAAGATGGCGCCTTAGAACGCCGTTTCCAGAAAGTGATGGTTGACCCAACTTCGGAAGAAGAAACCATTGAAATCCTGCATAATATCAAAGCAAGATATGAAGAGCACCATAACGTAAATTATACGGATGATGCTATTGAAGCCTGTGTAAAGTTAACCATGCGTTATATCAGCGACCGTCATTTACCTGATAAAGCGATTGATGCACTGGATGAATCCGGCGCACGTGTACATATTTCGAATATTGTTGTTCCTAATCGTATTATTGAACTGGAAAAACAGATTGAAAATATACGAAATGAAAAAATAGCTGCCGTAAAAAATCAGAATTTTGAAAAAGCTGCAAGTTTTAGAGATACAGAAAAAAAATTAATCGATAATCTTGAACAAGAGAAAGACAACTGGGAGAAAGAACTCATTAAAAACAGAGAAAAAGTTTCTGAAGAAGAAGTTGCCGAGGTTGTAGCTATGATGACCGGTGTCCCTGTACAGCGTATAGCACAAGCCGAAGGTGCGCGATTAATGAAGATGGGCGATGAAATAAAGAAAAATGTGATTGGACAGGACGAAGCGATTGGTAAAATTGTTAAATCGATTCAACGCAACCGTGCCGGACTTAAAGATCCTAATAAACCCATCGGTTCGTTTATTTTCTTAGGCCCTACTGGTGTTGGGAAAACACAATTAGCCAAAATCCTTGCCCTTTATCTGTTCGACAGTGTGGATAACCTGATTCGTATGGATATGAGCGAATATATGGAAAAATTTTCGGTATCCAGATTAGTCGGAGCTCCCCCCGGATATATTGGTTACGAAGAAGGTGGACAATTAACGGAAAAAGTACGTAGAAAACCTTATTCTGTTGTATTACTTGACGAGATTGAAAAAGCCCATCCTGATGTTTTCCATCTATTACTACAGGTACTGGATGAGGGGCAACTGACAGATAGCCTTGGAAGAAGAGTGGATTTCCGGAATACAATTATTATCATGACATCGAATATTGGAAGCCGTCAAATTAAAGATTTTGGGCAGGGCGTTGGATTTTCGACCCGGGCAAAACAAGAATCGGCCAGTCAACATACAAAAAGTGTAATTCAAAATGCTTTGAAACGCTCTTTTGCACCCGAATTTTTAAACCGCCTGGATGACGTGGTTATTTTTAATTCGCTGACAAAAGAGGATATCTATAAAATTATTGATATTGAACTAAGAGGACTTTACAAAAGAGTTGAAAACCTTGGCTATTCGGTTGAAATTAGTAAAGATGCTAAGGATTATATCACAGAAAAAGGATTTGATGTGAACTTTGGTGCAAGACCATTAAAACGTGCTATTCAGAAATATTTGGAAGACCCAATGGCTGAA